>JAKJFL010000225.1:0-5766 GCA_022704935.1 Candidatus Rifleibacteriota bacterium | reverse complement strand
GTTCGAGTCGACGAGTGGGATAAGGTTGTAGCCGATTTCGAGCTCGAGCTGGTCGATCGAGAGGAGAGATGAGACGTCTTCGGGCTTGGTCGGCGTCGCGGCGGCCTCTTTCTTTTCGTCGTCCACCTTCTGCTGGATTTCTTCCTCCGAGACCGTGTGCGTCACCCAGGCGATGGCGCCGAACACGGCGCTGAGAAAAATGAAGCTCGCCTTGGGGAGCCCCGGAATGAGGCCCAGAAAGCCCATCATGACGGAGGCCACGCCGAGGACCTTCGGGTTCGAGACGAGCTGCTGTGTGAGCTCGACGCCGAGGTTCGACTCGGAGCTGGCCCGGGTGACGACGAGGCCCGACGCCGTCGCGATCAGAAACGAGGGAATCTGCGTGACGAGTCCGTCGCCGACGGTGAAGAGCGTGTATGTCTGGAGCGCGTCCATCAGGGACTCGCCGCGCATCAGCACGCCGATGACGAAGCCTCCGATGATGTTGATGATGATGATGATGATGCCGGCGATCGCATCGCCCTTGACGAACTTGCTGGCGCCGTCCATCGCTCCGTAGAAGTCGGCTTCCCGCTCGATGTTGCGCCTGCGCCGGCGCGCCTCGTCGTTGTCGATGATCCCGGCGTTCAGGTCGGCGTCGATCGACATCTGCTTGCCGGGCATCGCATCGAGGGTGAATCTGGCCGCGACTTCCGCGACGCGTTCCGAACCCTTCGTCACGACGACGAACAGGAAAACGACGATGATCGAGAAGATGACCGCGCCGACGACGTAGTTGCCGCCGACGACAAAGGTTCCGAAGGATTTGACGATGCTTATTTTCGCCCCTTCCCCCAGGAGGATCAGCCGGGTCGTGCTCACGTTCAGGCCCAGCCTGAACACGGTTGCCAGCAGGAGAAGACTCGGGAACACCGAGAACTCGAGCGCGTCCTTCGTATAAACGGAAACCAGAAGAATGACGAGCGCGAGAGCGATGTTCAGGGCCAGCATCACGTCGAGGACGAACGCCGGCAGCGGAACGAACATCATTATGATGACAGAAACGAGGCCGATGGCAAACAGAACGTCGCGATTCTTCAACACTTCGACCATCGCGATGTTGTCCAGCAGCCTGTTGGGTTTCTTGTCCGCCATGCGTTACGCACCAGCTCCGGAGTGAGATGGGCCGTTACTTCGGGGCACGTTGAAGTGAAACACACCGTGCATCAGTATTTCATGCACGGGCATACCCTTGCCGAGTCTGGGGATATCCCGTTCAGGCCGCTTGATACTGGCCCTGTCGGTGCAACTGGGCCAGGATTTCTGCCACCGCCTGAAACAGTTCCTGGGGAATTTCATCCCCAACATCTACCATCTTATGGAGCTGTCTCGCAAGAGGCTTGTTCTCGATGACGGGCACGCCGTGCGCTGCCGCGACTTCCTTGATCTTCTGCGCGATAAGGCCTGTTCCCATGGCGACGACGGTGGGGGTTTCGAAGCCGGCTGTCTTGTCGTATCGCAGCGCGACGGCGATGTGCGTCGGGTTCGTGACGACGACCGTCGCCTTCGGTACTTCCTCCATCATCCGCCGTGACGCCAGCCTGCGCTGTCGCTCTCGGATCTTCGCCTTGACCTTCGGATCGCCTTCCCGCTGTTTGTATTCCTCCTTGATGTCTTCCTTTGACATCTTGAGATTCTCTTCGTAGCGCCATTTCTGGAAAAACCAGTCGCCGACGGCGACGGCGAGGAGAAGGAGGATGATCTTGAGCGACATGGTGAACAGAAGCTTCATCAGCAGGATCACCGAAGGCACCGGCTCGAGCTGGACGAACTTGACCAGGAATGGAAGTTGGTCCCGAAGCGTCGAGTAGGGGATATACGCGACGACGACGATCTTCAGGATCGACTTGACCAGCTCGGCGACCATTTTCCAGGAAAAGACGTTCGATAGGCCCGAAATCGGGTTCAGCCGCTCGAGATCGGGAGCGAACGGTTCGAGGGTGAACAGGAACCCGACCTGCATCAGGTTGACGGCGGCCGCCGTCAGCATCACCACGAGAAGGACGGGGGCCATCGATTTGAGGATGATCACGACCGCCTGGTTCATCAGAATGAGGGCGTGGGGAAGGGTCAGCTCGGTGCCGATAAGATTTTCGAAAGTATATTTCATGTAGTCGCCCCAGATGGCGACCATATCCGGGCCGTATGCCTTGAGCGTCATGAACGCGGCGAGCAGGACGACGACGGACTCCAGGTCCTGGGATTTCGGGACGTTCCCGCGCTCCCGAGCTTCCTCGCGCCGCTTTTCGGTCGCCGGCTCCGTCTTCTCGCCCGCGAACATCTGCAGATCGAAGGGCAGTTCGGTGAATTTCAGCTTCAATCCGGTCATTGCGCCATCGTCCGGAGGAGGGTGGTGATCTGGCCGACGCTGGTTCCGAGAACCTTGATGATGAGGTCCCTGATCGGAGGGAGAAGGAGCATGAGGGTGAACAGGCCGATGACGATCTTGAGCGCGAAGCCGACCTGGAAGATGTTCAGACGGGGCACGGTGCGCGCGATGATGCCGAGCGCGACGTCGCCCACCAGAATGACGGCTATCACGGGAAAAGCGATCTGGAGACCCATAAAAAATATCATAACGGATATTTTCACGATCTCGGAGATCTGGCTGCCCTGAAGAACCAACCCGGAAAGGGGCACGACGTCGAAACTTTTCGCGAACGTCCCCAGCAGCAGCAGGTGCCCTCCCATGATCAGGAACATCAGCGCCATGAAAATCTGCAGGAACTCGCTGACGATCGAAACGCTTTTCGACGATTCCGGGTCCGTGACCTGGACGAACGAAAAGCCGATCTGCATGCCGATCAGCTCGCCGGCAAACTTGAAACATTCGACCGACATCAGGACGACGAAGCCGATCGTGAAGCCCAGCGCCAGTTCACGGATGATCATGAGCCCGTATCCGGGCACCGAAAGCTCCGGCAGCACCTGCGTCGCGCGAAGATGCGGAAGCAGAAGCGCGGAGCACAGGGCCGAGAGGCCGGCTTTCAGGCGCATCGGAATGACGGACTCGCCGAACACGGGCATGTTGAGAAAAAAGCCGGAAAACCGGACCATTCCGATGAGAAACAGTCCGACGGATGTGAGAAATTCCGCTTCGGTCATCGCGCGGCGTCAGCGTGCGAACATCTGGAGGTCGCCGAGCAGTTTGACGGTGAATGCCATCATCGTCTTGAGCATCCAGGGGCCGAAGGCGACGAGGGTCGCGAAAGTCGCCAGGAGTTTCGGAATGAAGGAGAGGCTCTGATCCTGGATCGACGTTGCCGTCTGGATGATGCTGATGATGACGCCGACGATGGTGCCGACCGCAAGCATGGGAAGGGCGACCATGAACGACAGGTAGATCGTTTCCTTCATGATCTCCAGCAGGGTGAATTCGGTCACGCGTTGCCCCCGAAGCTCACGACGAGCGATTTGATGACCAGGTTCCAGCCGTCCACCATCACGAACAGCAGGATCTTGAACGGCATCGAGATCATGACTGGCGGCAGCATGATCATGCCCATCGACATCAATACGCTTGCGACGACCAGGTCGATGATCAGAAACGGCAGGTAGATGATGACGCCCATCTGGAACGCGGCCCGGATCTCGCTTGTGAGGAATGCCGGAATCAGCGCCATCGTGCTGAGTTCGTTTCTCGTCTTGGGCTTGGCGCTGCCTTCCATCCCCGCGAACAGCTTGAGATCGGCTTCGCGCACATGCTGGAACATGAAGTTCCTCACGGGCTTGATGCCGCGGTTATACGCCTCGATATAATCGATCTGTTTGTTCGTGAACGGTACCACGGCCTGCTTATAGACCTGATCGATGACGGGCGACATCGTGAAGAAGGTGATGAAAAGCGCCAGCCCGATGAGGATCTGGTTGCTCGGCTCCTGCTGCGTCGTCAGGGCGCGGCGGACGAAGTTCAGCACGATGAGGATTCGCGTGAAGCTCGTCAGCATGATCAGGATCGACGGCGCGAGACTGAGAATCGTCAGGAGGAGGAGAACCTGGAGCCCCGTTCCGATCTGGCCGCGCTCCCGGGAAGGATCTATATCGACGCGTATTCTCGGTATGGGAAACGGCGTGTCGGCCGGCTCGATTTTCTCTACCCGCGTCCTGTCCTCGATACCGATCTTCGCCCGCGGGTTCGCGGGGTTCCCTGCCTGAGCGTGAAGAACGCCGGAACAGAAAAACAGGGTCGCCAGAACGAGAAAGGCAACAAGGCTTCGTGCCCGTGCGCGGTGATGGAACCCTGTGCAGTATGCACGCCACGACATGTCGGGAATGAAACTCCTGTGCGCTGGGGTGGGAAAAGGGGCACGGCAAATCCCCCCATCCGTTTATACACGATCCCCTCTCCGATGGCAAGTAGGCGCGCTCGGTCGTGCGCGCCTAGCGGGGGGTGTCGGAATCGGGGCGGCGGAGGATCATTTCCTCCATTTTTCGGATGCGTTCCTGGGCCTTCCGGGTGTGGTCGGCAAACGAGACATCGGATGATGCCTCAGGGGCGGCTTCATCATCTGAAGCCGGTTTCACGGCGTTCCGCTTCAGGAAGGCGAACACCTTGTCGAGTCCCGGAACCGTGGGGGCCCCGCCTGGTTGGATGCGGAGCGAATCGATGAGGGCGCGATCCGTGATTTCGCACAACATCGAGATGTGATGCTCCGTCACGCCGAGAACCAGAATGCGTCCCATGATGTCGACGACGTAGATGAATCTGCGGCCGTCGATCGGAAGGATGCCGAGCGTGCGCCCGCAAGCCGTCCCGGACAATCCGTGCCGCTTCTGAAGAAACCAGGTCACCGCGAAGATCATGCCCACGACCAGAGCGAGCGATGTCAGGATGCTGAGGGTCGTGGAGATCGGATCGGGGGCGTTCAGGAACGGAGACGTGGCGGTCGTTTCCCCGCGAGGGAACAGGGGCATATCCGTCGCTTCGCTGGCGACAGTCCCTGGGAGCGCGGCGCCCCGCGAGGCCGGGAGAGACGGCGTGAGAACCGGAAGAGCCGCTCTGGCCGTTCCCGATGCCGTCACGGGTGCGGCGCTCAATATTTGAGAAAATAATAGAAAGAGAAATAAAAAAAGCCCGGCAGGCCGGAGCGTGGCGATCATTCGTTGTCGTGGCTCAGCGGAGGGCTTTCTGCACTGCTTCGAGAACGCGGTTCGGCTGGAACGGCTTGACGATGAAGTCACGTGCGCCGGCCTGGATCGCATCGATGACCATGGCCTGCTGGCCCATCGCGCTGCACATGATGATCCGCGCGGAGGCGTCGATGCCCTTGATGGCGCGCACGGCGTCGATGCCGTTCATTTCGGGCATCGTGATATCCATGGTGACGAGATCGGGTTTCAGCTTCTGATACATTTCGACGGCTTCTTTTCCGGTCTGGGCTTCGCCGAGAACCTGATACCCGTTTTTCGTCAGGATGTCCTTGATCATCATGCGCATGAAGGCCGCATCATCAACGATCAGTACGGTCTTCGACATTGGTCAGAGAGCCTCCTTAGAGTGCCTGAAGCCTGTCCTGCGGGTTCACGATGCTCGTGATCCTCACCGCGAAGTTCTCATCTATGACAACCACTTCGCCTTTTGCGATCAGTTTGCTGTTCACGAAAACCTCGACGGCCTCACCCGCGAGTTTGTTCAACTCTACTACAGAACCTATCCCCAATTCAAGCACATCTTTGATGAGCATGCGGGTGCGCCCGAGTTCGACGGTGATCTGGACGGGAATGTCC
>JAKJFL010000224.1:0-5803 GCA_022704935.1 Candidatus Rifleibacteriota bacterium | reverse complement strand
CCGCCATTTCCCATTCCTTCAGGGCTTCGTCGATGCGGTTGAGCTGGTAGTAGGCGACGCCGAGCTTGAAGCGCGCCTCGCCGTTCTGCGGATTCTTGATCAGCGACTGGATCCACTCCGAGATGGCCAGTTCATACTGTCCCTTCGTGTAATAGGCGATACCGAGGTTGTAGTGGGTGTTCGCCTCGTCCTGCAGATACGTGCGTTTCATGGGTCCTCCTGCGTCATGCGTCTCTGAATGGAATGAATAACCGGGAAGCGGTGATTTATGTCGGTTTTGGTCCCGAATCGTCGTCGGGTTCGTTGTCGTCAAGCCGGGCCATCATGGATGAGAGCGAGTCTCCGATCGTTCGCAGCAGATATTTGAGCCGGTCCTGCGGGAACCGCGGGGGCAGTTCCGTGCGTACCGGGTAACGCAACGCGAATTGTAGATGAGAAGTGGTGTGTAAGGCAACCCTTCCCGATGAGATCGTTCGCGTTTCGGGACCGAAAACGCGTTCTTTGGCGGGAGAACTGGGCGGATACTTGAATCCGAGGCGGTACATGTTGTTCCGGAATGCGGCGATGATGTCGTTCGCGAGGTAATCGAAAAACATCGCGATCGAGGTGGTGAAGATCTTCAAATCGACTGGCTGAATCATCATTTTCTCGGAGAATTCGATGATCGGCGAGCGCGGCGGGAAGCGGGTTTCTACCCCTGCGAGACGTGCCGGCCCAGGAAACGGGTGCGCCGAGCGGGCCGTTGCGATCGAAACTTCGAGGGGATACTCGAAGATGGAAAATTTGCCGGGGAAGGAATGCAGATACGGCTCAGTAGGCAATGCCGAGGTGGGGGGGCATACCAGTTCGCGGAATCTGTATGTCTGGAGCAGCGGCTTGCGGATCGGCCTGTTGAACTCATCGGAGCGAACGGTGACCAGGCTTCCCGGCGGCGTGACGAGGGGGAGTCGCTTCGTCCGTTTCCAGTGGGGGCGAAGCTGGGCGGGGAGACGGTCGGGAAAACAGAACGGAATGTAGGGCCGCATCTCCTTGGGCTCGAGAGCCCCATCATCGGACGTCGATGATGCGGGCCTCGAAGGCGGGGTGATGTATGCCTTGACGCCGACGAGAAGCCTCGAGACTTTTTCCTTGAGGAGGAGCCGCTCCTGGTTGATCGTGTCGAACGATGTCACGATCTCGTGTTCGCGGGTTTCGGCCGCCTGACGCTGGATTTTCTCGGCTTCGAATTCCGCCTTGAGGTTCGTGAACGCCGTCTGGAACTCGGTTACGGCGACGCGGGCCTTCTCGAGATCGTCCCGAGCCTTCTCGTGTTCGGCGGAGAGGCTTTTGAGCTGTTCCTGCAGTCTGTCGATCTGCCTGGACGACTCCTCGGCTGAGGCGCGGAGGGCTGCGAGCTCGAGCTCCTGCTTTTTTTCCTGCTCCGACAGGGCCTGTTCGTTGCACTTGCTCAGTTCTAGCCGTGCATTGAGGTCCCTGACTTGCGACTGGTACTGAAACGCCTCCTGCTTGAGCTCGAAGATCTGCTTCAGGAGATCCTGGTTCGTGGCGCCGGCCTGCTTTTGTTCGAGAATCGAGTCGGCGAGGTTGAGCTTCAGCCTGCGGAGCTCATCCTGGAGGGCGACGACATCGGGTTTCTCTTTGTCCGCATCGGCCAGTCGCGCCTTGAGCCGATCGATCTCGGCGTTCTGTTTCTTCATCTCCTCGAGGAGAGCCGCTTCTGAAGCACTCTGCAAGCGCATCTGCTGGAGCTCGAACGTGCGCTCCTCGAGAAGCTCCTCGGTCTTCCGGAGTCTGTCGGTGAGGGGGCCTGAATTAGACTCGATGAGGGCGAGGGCGTTGATCCGTTCTTTCAGCTGCCGGTTCTCCGCCTCGAGCCGTTCGGCGCGCTCGGTGAGGCCGGAGGCTGTCGACCCGGCGCCCGGCTTCAGTGACTGGAAAATGCGCTCGCGTTGCCGGGCGAGCTCATCTATTTCACGGGCGAGCGCATCCATATCCTCGATGCTGTGATCGGGATCGGATGTGTGTCGGGGGGCCCGCGGATCGGTCATGGTCGGGGCCACCCGTCAGGCGTCAATGGCGGTAGAGGCAGACGGAAATATTGTCGGCGCCTCCGTTCATGTTGGCGCACTCGATCAGGTGCTGGGCGAGCTGCTTGAGATTCGAATTGGGCTGGGAAGCCTGCTTCTCGACCATGTCCTTGATCGTGCGTTCGTCCACGAAGCCGCACAGGCCGTCGCTTCCGAGGACCAGGACGTCCCCAGTGAAAATCGGAAGCCGTGAACACTCTGGCTCGACCGTGGCTGCAACGCCGAGCGCGCGCGTGATGACGTTCTTGTTCGGATGCTTTTCCGCCTGGTCGGGGGCGATCTTGCCGGCGTCGATCATCTCCTGGACAAGGGAATGGTCGCGGGTGAGCCGTTTCAGACGGCCTTCCCGGTGCATGTAACACCGACTGTCGCCGACGTGGCACAATGTAAGCATATCACGAGATACAATAGCGATAACGATTGTCGTGCCCATGCCTTCCATGTCGGGGTTTGCCTGGGCCTTGGAGAAAATCGCCTCGTTCGCCTCTTTGCAGTAGCCGCTCAGCGTTTCCCGAAGATCGGCTGCGAGGACGGTTTCGACATTCTCCGACAGGAGGCTGGCCTGGAGCTTGTCCTTGACGGTTTTCACGGCGAGCGAGGACGCGAGCTCGCCGGCGGCGGCGCCGCCCATGCCGTCAGCCACGATCAGGGCCGTGAACGACTCCTGGACGCCAGTGCAGCTGCACCAGCGCCACTGGAAGCTCTCTGTGAAGTCCTCGTTGTTTGGCCGGACCATGCCTTTGTCACTCATGCTGAAAAAGTTCATGTGATTCCTCTCAGGCGGAACTTACGGGCATTTTAACTTCTGGCCGGGGGCAAGTCAACGCATCATATAGGTGTTTGTAGGCTTGTTGCAGGCCTGCATGCCGGCCGGGCAGACGACAGCTCGATCCAATCGGGGATCGTCGCCGGATGGGCGGCGGCCTGCCCGGGAACGACCGCCTTGA
Source organism: Candidatus Rifleibacteriota bacterium (assembly GCA_022704935.1). GTDB lineage: Bacteria > Muiribacteriota > Ozemobacteria > Ozemobacterales > Ozemobacteraceae > MWAR01. The sequence continues at coordinate 2,769 of JAKJFL010000224.1, read as the reverse complement.
ACTTCGAGGAAAACCGCCGCTCCTTGAGTTCGAGCATCGGCATCACAAGCGACGGGAGGACGCCGATGGGGGAAAAGGTGAATTCGAACTCCCGCTTCCGGAAAGAAATCCGTCTGCCTGCGCCCAGTCCCGTTACGTCGTGCAGCCTGTACCGCCCGGCCGTCATATTGAGCGGTATTCGAACGAATGGGAGGGCGGCCGTGCGCGAAGACGGCGCCGTGTCCGACGCGAACTTCGGACGAGGGAGAGCAGGAATCGCGAGCTTCGCAGGTGGCGGCGCAACGGGGCTCAGGAGAGCGTGGCAGGTGATCGTGGCCGGAGCGAGATCCACGATGTGCAGCGCCTGATAGGCGTCTTTCGGAAGGGCGGGCAGTTCGAGCCTGTGAGCGCCTGACAACACCGCCGGGGAAGGAGACGCGTGACGCACTCTGAAGCCCCCGCCGGCGGATAGCCTGCGATTCCATCGTCCGGCAATGATGATCGAATGTACGCTGGGCTGAGCGAGCGCCGGGAACGCTTCAGATGCCGTCATTTGCCGGCGAGGCCAGGAAACGGGCGGAACCGCTTCAGAAAATGATTGAGGGAACGGGGAAGGGGGAGCCGCGAAGCGGTCCGCTTGTGGGCGGAGGTTTGGTAACGGGGCTGAAATGAACGGTACATACATCGATGCCGAAAAATCCCATTCCTCGGCCGGCGCGGCCGGGGCCTCGAGGATGTCGAATCCGAAAACGTCGGGTAACAGGACGGGAAGCCTGCTGACGGGCTCGTCATGGAGATGGCCCGGAGCATACGGCAACGGCGCCTTTTCGGCTCTCACCGTCGGTAGCTCCTCGGGTTCCTGCTCCATGACAAGAACTCCTGGTTCGAGGTCCAATGGCGCTTTCGTGTCGAGCAGGATCTGAACGAGGGATTCCGGGGCCGGTTCGATGGGGACGGTGAATGACGTGTCTATGCCGCCGACGTCCGGCTTGTAGGGGAAGAACAGGCTTCTCCAGCGGGCGTGGTGGGCGCCGTGAAAGGCGATGAGATCGCACAGGAGATCTCGGATGAAGAAACCGCCGGCGGCGGCCGGTTCCAGGAACTCGTCGGTGAAAAGACCCGGCCGGAGTTCGACGAAGGCTTCGACTCGTAGCAGGGAATCGAGCCGCACATCGGCAGGCGGTTCGCAACGTGCGCCGGAAACGGTCGGGCCGACAGGCCTGAAGGTTTGGGCGCCGAATCGGATTTCGAGGGATTCACCGGGAGGAGACAACGTGGTGAGCCTCGCGGTCGTAATGACACGCGGCATCGGCACTTCCTGGAACGCGAGGGCGGGTTCCAGGGCCGGCCTGGTCGACGCTCTGCAGTGCGGGAGGCGCTCGGGGGGCGAGGGCGCGGCGCGTTCCGAAACGAAGTGTCGGAAATCCTCCAGGCTGAAAACGACCGACGTCCAGGGGGATCGGAACGCCGGGCCCATGAAGGCGGGCGGGTGGCGCTCGGCCGAGTCGAGCCTCGAGGGAGAGGTCGTTGGAAAGGTTGTTTCATGGCGGCAGACGTCGGGGACGCCTATCGAGGCCGCATCCGTCTTCAGCAGCCATCGCTTCGGCCTTCGCATGCTGTAAGGGCCGCGGGGCCGATCGCGGCGGCGAATTCCGAATATGCCGGCAAGTGACGTGATATTTCGTGATGTCTCGGCCGGTGGAAGGGCCGTGCGTCCGATGTCCGAAAGCCGCATCTCGCCGGCCGGAACCGAAGGCGGAAAATCGTAGAACGTAGGCCAGTAGCGGACTTTCATCCTGGGCTGGCGGACGGGACGGAGCCATTCGGGAGCGTCGAGGAACTGCGCGCCGGCGACGGTCGCGGGAAGGGCCAGGGACGTCGGTGAGATGTGGAGACGGTCATGGGCGATGCGCCGTGCGGCCGGAAGATCGGCCTCATGGAGGGTGGGAGATGGCGTGCGGAGCCCCGTGGCGAGGAAGGCGCGCTCCTCTTTGGGCGAAACCGCTTTGTATTCCTTCGGGAGCATGACTTCTCTGATGACGGGGAACGACCGCGGAACCAGGGACTCTCTCGCTGAAGCGATCCGGGGGCGCCGGGGTGGTGGAAGCTGCTTCCAACTCGTGAGGCTCGAGTCGAGGGTCAACTGGTAATGCTTCGTCGAATGGCTCCTGCGGGGGAGCGAAGCGATGAGCCTGATCATTCGTTCAGGTTCACCCGCGGGCGGGAGGCGCCTGGGAAGCAGAAGGGAACGGGGGCCTCGGGGGGAGGCGGCCAGCCCCAGCACCAGCATGGGGGGAACGGGAAAACGAAGGTCTGAAGTCAAATCGCGGGCTTGCACCGAAACAGACGATGGCTTGAACGGCGCGCGTGGCTTTTCTCGCGGCGCGAACAGGGCTTTTTCGGCTACGGCACGGTGTTCGGGCATGCCGAGCGCATGTCGGACGCCCTTACGGGCCGTGCCAACTGGGATCATCACGGGGGCCGGCTGGATCGCCGATATGCGGAGATCGGTCACATGGGGTTCGGAGAGGTGCAGACCGGCCTTCGCCATAAAACGCTCTTTCGGGGAATGCCCGAACGATGTGCGGAAATGCCGCTCGACGGGCTTCGCCCTCGTTGAGTCTGTTTCACGCGGCTTCGACGCGTCGAGGTTTCCGCTGAATGCCCGAAGAGATGTGAACGATCTGGGCGCGATGATGCTGAATCCGGGAGGCTCGGGGGCGGGGAAGTCGAAACGTTTCGAGAAAGGCTTGCGAAACAGGAGCTGTCGGAGCGTCCGAAAAGCGGCGT
>JAKJFL010000223.1:0-5810 GCA_022704935.1 Candidatus Rifleibacteriota bacterium | reverse complement strand
TGAAGGAAGCGGAAGAACGGGAAGCCTCGCTCCATGCGAAGCTCAGTGAAAAAGGCGAGCGTGTCGCGGCGCTCGAAAAGCTGCTTGCCGGCGAACAGACGAAGTCTGCGACCATCGAGATCCGCATCGAGACCTTGACCGCCGAACTCGCGAAATGGATCGAGGCTGCCCCCCGTATGGATTCGACGCCCCCGGATACGGCATCCGCCTCCGATCTGCTGGACCGCATTGCGGCCCTCGAAGCGCGATGCCGGGAGCTCGAAGCCGCCCTCGCCCGCCGCACGGCTTCCACCGATCGGCTCGAGAGCGAACTCGACGAGAAGCGCCGGACCCATGCAGACTCCGAATCTCTTTCCCGCCAGATCGAACGCCTCCGCGAAGAACGGACCAGATATCTCGAGCTGATGGACACTCACGGCCGCGCCCTTCCCGCCAGGCTGCTGCTGACCAGCCCGGCTCCGGGCGGGGCCCCGGACGACAAAGTCTGGATTGCCGAAGCGCCGGGATACGGCCGCATCCTCTTCCCTGAATCCCTGCTCCGCCCCGCCTCCTGCGTCGAAGGGGAATGGGTCATGCTCGAACGTGACGAAAACGGGACCGTGTTCCAGGCGCGACCTCTCGAAAACGGCTGGAAACGCGATCTGATCGGCGTTTTGCGCAGCGACGATTTCGGCTGGTCACTCCACTCCGAAGAGCGATCGGAAGTTTTTCCGCTTCCACACGCATTTCCGGGCTTCACCTCCGGAGATGTCGTCAGCGCCGTCGTGCTGCCCGAGTTCGCCGATCGTAAAGCCATCGCCGTTCCGGTGAAGCGGCTTCCCGCACCGTCGGTGCCTGCGGCTGGCGCGGCAAGCGAGCTCAAGGCCGGGTTCGTCACGATTCAGCGCAGGCTCGGCCTTCTCGGAATGGAAGTTGCCGAATTCACTCGCTGGCTGAAACAGCAGGACGTTCCGTTCGTCCTGGAATCAGACGCGATCCGGTTCGAACAGCCGTATTCCGCACTCCTTGCCGCCCTCCGGCCGCGTCTTCCGATGGTTCCCGTCTGCGAGCGCGATGCCTGCCGGGAGCACATGCCCGCCTTTCCCTTCCCCAGACCGGCGCTGCAAGACGAGATTTGCAGTATCTGCCGCGAGGAAGTCGAAGCGGGCAAACCCGCCGAGGCCCAGGTCGCAACCTATGATTTCGAAGGGCGGCGCGTGCTGATCGTCGGGGGCGATGCCGTCGGCGCCGCGTATCGGGAAATGCTGGCGCATCACAATCTCGAAGTGGAGTGGATCAGCGGCTTCGTCGGCCTCGGCGGCGCCCGGCAGGGCATCGGTAACGTCGTCGCGGTCGTCATCGTTCTGAAGCAGGTTTCTCACACCATGCTCCGGGAGATCACGGCAGCGGCGCGGGACGCGAAGGTTCCCCTCCTGTATTCCCACCGGCGCGGGACAACGGGCGTGCTTGCAACTCTTGCGGCCCATTTTCGTCTCGAGCCGAAACAGGGCTGACGTTTCCAAATACCCGACGCCGGCTCGTCTCTCCCATCCGTTCTCCATCCGCGCCCCTTCGCAGCCAGGGATTTTCTTCTCATGGAACAGGGGAAATGTGCCGAAACAAGGGTTTGAGGTGTCGTCGATGAGAGAGGCTCTCAGGCTCAGTGCTCCGGAGAATGCGGCCGCATGATGAGCGGATACAGGCGCAATACCGCCACCGATCAGCTTCTGCGGCAGTATTTCCGCGAGCTGAAAAAGTATCCTCCCCTTTCGCGGAAGGAGGAAGAGCTCCTGCTCGCAAAGATCAAGGCGGGCGGGCTATCCGGCAGACAAGCCGAGAAGCGTCTGATCAAGGCAAACCTCCGCTTCGTCGTCTCGGTAGCGAAGCGGTACAAGTTCATCAACGACGTTCCGTTCGAGGACCTGATCGCGGTCGGGAACCTCGGACTCCTGCGCGCCGCGAAGCGGTTCGATCACAAGCGGAACGTGAGATTCATCTCCTACGCAGTCTGGTGGATCCGACAGGCCATGATCCAGGCCGTTTCCATGCACGCGAACACGATCCGAATCCCCCTGAACCGCATTCACACGGGGCTGCGCCTGAAGAAATCCGAAGAAACACTCCGAAAGCACCTGAATCGCCAGCCGACGATGGAAGAACTCGCGGAAGAGGTCGGCATGAATCCGGAAGAGCTGCGAAAGTTTCTCGCCGATACCCCGAACGTGGTCTCGCTCGACACCACGATGGTCGACAACGAGGAAGACCTCGTTCTAAGCGACGTCATCACGGACCCGAAGGGGGATCCCGAGGTGCTGTCATCGGAAAAAGCATTGAAGGACGACGTCCAGAAGCTTTTTGCCTCGCTCACGGACCGGGAACGGATCGTCCTGCAGCAGCGATTCGGCTTCCAGACCGACCGGTCTCACACGCTCGAGGAGATCGGGAAGCTGCTCAGCCTGACGCGCGAACGCGTCCGGCAGATCGAGAACCAGGCGCTGCAGAAACTCCGGCACCCCAGTCGCGCCTCGATTCTCGCATTGTATCGCACCTCCACCTGAACGAAACACCGGGCGGCCATGGCCGCCCGGTGTCGCATACGGGGTTTTTTCCGATCAGGCCCAGAGGATATGGCGGGTGAGAATCGGATGGATCAGTTCGGGGTGATGCGGGAGAACGCGCACCGAGATACCCTGGCGACCGCTCTTCGAGAGGGTGATCGCGCCGGCGAACAGCGAGCGCCCGTCTTTCTCTTCGACTGGTTTGAGATCGGCGAACGTTCCTTCCCCGATCATCCCGTCGGAGCCGACGGTTCCGTAATATACCTGGACCGATACATCCTTCGCCTGCAGGCGATCGAGATACAGGCGGACCTTCACATCGACGGGCTGGCCGACTTTCTGCTCGTCGCCGCCGGCCGTCTCGACATTCTCGATCCGGATGTTGTTCCAGCAGCCGCGGAGGTTTCCGAGCCAGGCCGCCAGGTCGCGCACCTTGCTGTAATCGTTGCCCGAAAGCGACTTGTAGCGTTTATTTCCAGTCATATAGAACCGGTCGTTGTATTCGCCCACCATGCGGTTGGTGTTGAACACCGGGCAGATCTGGCTCATGCAGGCCTTCATCATGGTGATCCAGCGCCGCGGCAGGCCATCGCTGCACAGCTCGTAATATTTCGGAACGATGTCCTTTTCGAGCTGTTCATACAGGGAGTTCGCATCGACTTCGTCCTGATAGTCGAGATCCGAGATCTCCCCGCGGCCGCCGATCGCCCAGCCGACCTCGGGATTGAAGCACTCGTCCCACCAGCCATCGAGCACGGAGAGGTTCAGCGCGCCGTTGGCGGAGGCTTTCATGCCGCTGGTTCCGCTGGCTTCCTGCGGCCGACGCGGGTTGTTGAGCCAGACGTCGACGCCCTGCACGAGGTAGCGCGCGACGACGACGTCGTAGTTCTCGATGAACACGACGTGACGGCGGATCCGCTCGTCCTTGCAGTGCTGGATGATGTCCTTGATGAACTGCTTCCCCGGCTCGTCCTTCGGATGGGCCTTGCCGGCGATGATGATCTGGACCGGCCGCTCCTTGTTGGTCAGGATGCGGATCAGGCGTTCCTTGTCGCGGAACAGCAGGGTCGCGCGTTTGTAGGTGGCGAACCGGCGCGCGAAGCCGATCGTGAGCGTCTCGGGATTGAGCACTTCGCCTGCCGCCGCGATCTCGGCCGGCGGCGCGCCGCGTGACGAGAGCTGGTGCTGAAGGCGCTGACGGGCAAAGGCGACGAGGCGCTCGCGCCGCCGCTCGTGGGTGCGCCACAGCTCCTCGGGCGGAATCGACTCGATCTTCTGCCAGACGGAGTGGTCGCCGGGCGAGTTGATCCAGCGGAGGCCCAGATAGCGATCCATCAGCGTCGACAGTTCCTGGGACATGTAGGAGCGGACGTGGACACCGTTAGTGACGGAGTCGATCGGGATCTCCTGGAAAGGAACGTTCGGATACAGGCTGCCCCACATCTTGCGCGACACGTAGCCGTGCAGTTTGCTGACGCCGTTCGCATGGCCGCACAGATTGAGCGCGAGGACCGCCATCGAGAAGCCGTCGCCCTTCGGCGTGTTGTTCTGCCAGCCGAGATCGAGAAACTCCTGCCAGTTGACGCCCAGCTTCGGATAATACACCGAGAAGTATTTTTCCATCATCTCCTTGGTGAACACGTCGATGCCGGCCGGGACGGGGGTATGGGTCGTGAACACGTTGCTGGCGCGGGTGAGTTCGAGCGCCTCGCGGAAGTTGAGCTGATGCCGCTCCATCGCCACCACGATGCGTTCGAGGGCCAAAAACGCCGAGTGGCCTTCGTTCATGTGATACACGGTCGGATGCATGTCGAGCTCGTGGAGGGCCCGCAGACCGCCGATGCCGAGGACGATCTCCTGCTGGATGCGGGTCTCGATGTCGCCGCCGTACAGTTCTCGGGTGATCCGCCTGTCCGCCGGCGTGTTGGCGGGCGTGTCGGTATCGAGAAGGAGCAACGGCACGCGGCCGATGTGTGATTTCCAGATGAGCACCTTCACGGTGCGGCCCGGCAGGACGACCTCGACCGAGAGCTGATTCCCTTTCGGGTCAAGGCAGGGCTGAATCGCCATGTTGTGGAAATCGTTTTCGGGGTAACTTTCCTTCTGCCAGCCATTCGCGTCGAGCGACTGCTGAAAGTATCCGACCCGGTAGAGAAGGCCGACGCCGGCAAGCGGAAGGCCGAGATCGGACGCAGACTTCAGGTGGTCGCCGGCCAGCATGCCCAGGCCGCCGGAATAGAGAGGCAGACTTTCCGCGATGCCGAATTCGGCCGAGAAGTAGGCGATGATCGGCTTCTCGGAATACCCGTATTTCTTGGCGAACCACGTCTGGCGATCGGTCATGTATTCCTGGAACGAGTCCCAGGCACGTTCGAGATGGGCGAGGAAGCCGTCATCCTGCGCTTTCAGGGCCAGGCGTTCCTGTGACATGCAGCCCAGCATCTTGGCGGGATTGTGATAGGTGCGTTCCCACTCGATGGGGTCAAGCCGGCGGAAAAGCCCGATGGCTTCGGGGTTCCAGCACCACCAGAGGTTCATTGCCATGTCTTTCAGGCGCTTGAGCGGCTCCGGGAGGCTTGGAACCACGACGAACGTTCGGATCGGCTTCATTCTGCTGTTGATCTCCTCAAGTAAAATAGGGGGAAAGCGAGTCGCACATCATATACCACGGCATGCTCCCATGCGCAATCCCGCCCTCGCAGGGCAAGCGCATCAGTTTTCACAACCGCTGAATCACAGAGATACTCCGTTGATAAAGTGGGGATGGACGGGTATACTTGAACATTCCAGATGCAGCGATTGATCGCAATTCTTTCCATCGTTCTCCTGACCGGCCTTCCGGCCCATTCGGCCGAGGAGGGTTTTGTCGTGAAGCGGAAAAATCTCCGGCCGATCGCCACGGAGCCGTTTTCGATTCCCGACACGCCGCCGAACATGACGATCACGTCGGCAGCCATGCAGTTTGCCAGCGGGGTCGTGGTCCTGGAAGGGAACGTGCGCGCAGTGCGGGATCCCGACCTGTTGACCTGCGGCCGGGCTCGCCTCTACCAGACGCCGCGGCGCATCCACGCGACGCACGTTCCGCGCCTGTTCCGCAAGGAATCCCTTCCGGAGAAACGTTCTACGCGCGAGATGACGCTGGACGCCACCGACATCGTCTGGAACGACGACGCAGGCACGATCAACGCTTCTTCCGGCGTCGCGGTGAAGCTCGAGGAGCGGACGTGGGACATGGCCACCTACTCGTGGGTGATCATCTCGGCCGACGCCATG
>JAKJFL010000222.1:0-5811 GCA_022704935.1 Candidatus Rifleibacteriota bacterium | reverse complement strand
CGATATGCCTGGGATGAAGTCCCTGCTTCTGTTTGCCGGGACGAAGAATATCGACAGATATACCTTCGCGCAACTCGTCACCCTTCCTGATGTTCACGATCGCTTGGATGGAACGCTGCGCAAAGGATCGCAGTTCTCGTTCCTGGGCCTGAACTTCCTTTTTCCCGGATCCGGAAGCCTCTTCGATCTGCCGGATTGCCCGGACCATCTGCTTCAGTTCATCCGGGGTGAGAGCGAAGGAATGATCCGGGCCGGGAAGCCTGTTGTGAAGCGTGAAGTGCTTCTCGATGATCGAGGCTCCCAGAGCGACCGCTCCAACGGGGCCGGTGAGGGGATCCCGGCTGTGATCGGAAAGACCGACGGGAACCTTGAAACGCGCCATGAGATCGGGAATGACCTGAAGGTTCAGGGTCGAAAGGGGGGCCGGATATTTGGCCGTGCATTGCATTAGGGATATGTCTTTGCCGCCATGCAGGTGAAAATGGTGCAGAGCCCACGCAATATCGTCACAGGTAGCTCCGCCGGTCGAGAGAATGACCGGCTTGCCAGTTTTTGCAAGGAACTCGATCAGCCTGATATGGCTGATTTCGTAGGATGCAATTTTGTGAATGCCGACGTATGGATCGACGGCCTTGGCATCGGCAACGGAAAACGGCGTGGATAAAAACTGAATGTGCTGTTTTCGGCAATATTCGGCGAGTTCCGGAATCAGTTCATACGGCATCGAAAGGTCTTGAAAAATGCTGGTGATCGACTCCTTTATTCCTGCTTCCGAGAGGTAATCCGAATCGCCTGCGTTCGGAACGTAGACCGTTTCCGCTTTGTATGTCTGAAACTTCACGGCATCCGCACCGGCTTCGGCGGCAACGTCGATGAGGGCCCTGGCCATCCGAAGGTCTCTCGCCGGAGTTCCGCAGCGCCAGTTGGAGCCTGCCTCGGCTATGATGAACACGGGTTTTCGTTCTTCCGCCGGGTGCCGTTGCGGCCTTCGGACCATGAAACGGAAAATGGGAACCGTCTCTCCCGTGTCTTCGATGCGTTTGTTCATCGAATCGACGTATGAAAAGCCGGCTTTTTCGAAGGCCCGGATGGAAGCGATGTTCATCTGTTTCACTTCGGCAATGACGGCGTCGTACCCTTTGTCGAACAGATGGGAAACGCCTCGCTTCAGAACTTCGGTTCCCAGGCCCTGGCCTCGCTTCGAAGGGCGGAGATTGATATCGATATCGACGACGTTTCCCGGGATGCCGGCATCTTCGTAGGCGTTGAACCTCAAAAAGCCGACGGTTTCGCCTTCCGCATAGGCAAAGACGGGCAGCAGGTCGGGGTTGGTGAAATATTCCGTGCAATATTCCGTATAAAAGGACTCCCAACGCTTCGGTTGGGAATGATAGAACATCTTCAGCGTTTCCGGATCATTTCTCCATGCCATGACGAGCCTTGCGTCAGACTCGCATTTTTTCGCGGATTCGAGATGAATGAACATCGTTTTCATGTGTACGGATACGTCCTCGCCCTGCGGTTCTTTTCTTCCGGCCATTCTTCCCAGGTGATTTTTCCGTAGGCCGTTCGTTTCGTCATGTCCTGAGGTATTCTTGGAGCTATATTATCGCGAAGGAGCGGAACGAAGAGGGTGAGGAGCCGTTCCTCGAGCTCCATGGCTTCATTGTACAGCGCGGTGGCCGTCGCTTTTCTCGGGTCGAGTTTCCCGACGAGCTGGCCGATGATCGGACCGGTATCCATACCGCCGTCGAGTTCGAAGAGGGTGACCCCCGTCCGGGGCCTGTCGTGAAGGATGGCGTTCGCTATCGGAACCGATCCCGCGCCCTCGGGAAGAAGCGATTCGTGGATCCCCAGGACGGGACAAATGTCTAGAATTTCGCTTTTGAACAGCTGTTGCCATCCCAGGGACCAGATGTAATCGGGATGCATCCCGGCCATGGCTTTCGCATATTCATTGATATTTCCCTGGACGATGGTCTTGGGGACCCGGGACGCGAATGGAAATCTCGATTCGTCGATCAGATCGACGCCTTCCCACCCGGGCGATCGCTCTCCCCTCGTGAAGAACATGCAGATTTCCTCACCCAGTTCGAAGAGGAGTTGAGCGTTTCTGTACGTGGATTCGATGCCGCCGATGATGATGATCCTTGACATGAAAGCGCCTCGTTATGGATTGATTTCCCGTATGAGCTGGAAGGCTTCGGCAAACTCGAGCCCGACTTCGATTCCCCGTTTCCGGGCCAGATATTCGACGGCTTCCGGAGAGCGTGGGTGTGGATAGGGTTTCGATTCGGACGTATAGCATCGCAGGGCATTCTTTTTCTGTTCTATCGTATCTCGTATGTTTTCGAAGACGTTTGGACAAAACACATTGGAACTGTTTTGAAAACTTCTCTCGCTCGACGATAAAACTTCGTATGAATAGATACGACGAGGGAAAAAATCGCCAACATTCGGGCGGCAGGCCATGAGAGATACGTCGAACGCGATTCCGTGATCCCAGTTGTAATCTCCGAAGTGATGGATGTATACCGTTTCAGGCTTGACCGTATCGATGACCTGTTTGAGTTTGAAGGTCAAATCCATTTTGGGGACCGTGTCCAACCTGTTGTCGGGAAAATCCAGGAAAAACATCTCTTTGATTTTCAGGGTTTCCGCTGCCTTTTCGGCATCTTTTTTCAGCCGGTCGATTTCACTTACGATCGTTTCGGCATGAAGTTCTGGGTTGGGATATCTCGCGGCGATTCCGGTGGCAAGAATGACGACGAATACGTCATGTCCGCTCATCGCTTTTTTGGCGATCGTTCCTCCAACTCCCAGGACTTCGTCGTCCGGATGCGAGGCTATGACCAGTATGTTCTCGGTTGATCGAATACCCATATCCTATCCTGTCGATGAAATTGTATCGAATATCCTTGTCTCGAGAGCCTTTCTGAAAAAATGGGGGTCAGTCCCAGAAAACGTCGTCGACGCCCTCGATGCCGAGGCCGGGGGCATCGGGCATGATCAGCATGGGACCGTCGAGCATCGCGCCGCCCCGAATCGGATCGGTGGCGCAAAGTGATGGGCTGTCGAGGTCGCAGCGGGTGATGATCTTCCTGGCGCAGGCCAGGTGGGCGGCGGCGGTGACGGCCAGCTTGCTCTCCATCATGCACCCCATGAAACACTCGACACCGTGAAGCTCGGACATGGCACAGATTTGCTGGGCGCCGCGCAGACCGCCCGTCTTCATCAGCTTGATGTTCAGGTAGTCGGCCGCCCGACGGGCGAGCAAGGTTTCGGCGTCGCGCGGCGAGAACACCGCTTCATCGGCGAGGACGGGCGTGGCGATTGCCTTCTTCACGGCGGCAAGGCCTTCGAGATCGTGGGCCGGAAGCGGCTGTTCGAGGAGCTCGATTTCGAGGCCGGCCGACTCGATCTCGCGCATGATGCGGATCGCCTCCCGCTCGTTCCAACCCTGGTTGGCGTCGAGCCGGATGACGATATCCGGTCCGACCGCGGCGCGGACCGAGCGGATACGCTGGATGTCCGACGCCGGCTCCTTGCCGATCTTGATCTTCAGGATGCGGAAGCCTCTTTCCACGGCTTCGCGGCTGTCGCGGGCCATCTCCTCGGGGCTGTTGACGCTGATGGTGAGGTCGGTCTCGACGCGGTCGCGGTAACCGCCCAGCAGGCGGAAAAGGGGAACGCCGTAGCGCTTTCCGAAGAGATCGTGGACGGCCATGTCGACGGCGGCCTTGGCGCTGGTGTTCTTGACACAGGAACGGTCGAGCGTCGTCAGCACGTCTTCGAGACAGTCGATGTGCTTTCCCTTCAGGACCGGGGCGATGAACTCGCGGATGGCGCCACGGATGGAACCTTGCGAATCGCCGGTGATGGCGCCGGTCGGCGGCGCTTCCCCCCAGCCGACGTCGCCCGTGTCGGTGTCGACCGCAACGATGACGGGCTCGAGGACCTCGACGGTGCGCAGGGCCGTCTTGAAGGGCTTACGAAGCGGTATGGACACTCTGCCGGTACGGATGCCGGTGATGATCATGACTAACCTCCGATCAATGGATGGCGGAGTCGCCGGGTTACCTGGTGAGCTTGAACTCGCGCGCGGAATACAGCCCCTGCATGTAGTGTTTTCCCTTGGAAAGGAATGTCGCCAGAAGCGGCGTCACGGAGACTCCGCGCGTTTTGGAACGCTTGAATTCTCCGGTTTCGTCGGGAGCACTGTAGCCTGCGAAATCGTGAATGATATAGTAATCATTGTTGTATTTAGAAAGATATAACATGGCGTGGCCGTCCATGTAGATCGGGACGGCGGGGGGGAGAGAATCGAACAGTTTCTTCCGGTCTTCCAGGCTCATGCTCTCGGGCATGTGGTGCATGGCGCCCAGGGCTAGCTTGCCCTGCTCTCCGGCGTTGCGGGGCAGCATCACTCCCATGGTGCGGAAGTTGTCCATGATGAAGGCGCTGCAGTCGCGTGCGTTGAACATGCCGCCCCAGCCGTAGCGCTGGCCGAGGAATTTGAACGCCTGGGTGATGATGTTGCGCGGGGTGAAGGGCAGATAGCCGAGATGCACCTCGTCGGTCCGGGAGATGAGGCCCAGGCCCCATTCCAGGTTGCCGTCCGGGCCGCGGACGGGCAGCTTGGCCACGTAGTTCCCGACCGGGTGCTGTCCGTAGATTTCGAGGGGAATCTCGTCGCGCGAGGCGAGGGGAATGCGGACGCCCATGTCGAGCAGAAGCTCCGAGACCTCCGCCTTGATCGGATTGTAGCCGGTGAATACGCGCTTCCCGGTGACGACGAGGAAGTTCGGGGTATCGAGGTAGTCGAACAGGGTGCGGGAGTCGGTGAGTGCCACATCCTTCACGGGAACCCAGGCGAGATAATTGTAGGCCTGGGCGAAATACCACTCGCCGTCGGCGCTCGTATGGAGGATGACGAGCGGCTCGACGGGGTAAAGAGCGGTTTCGATGAAGCGGTCGAACTCGTAATCGTCGGGCTCGTTGAACACGCGGTCGAATGTCGGGAATGTGCGCATCTCGGTGCGCCTGACCGTGATTCCATACCGGACCATCACCCGGGAGGGGATGGCAGGAAGGTTGAGGGTCTGTTCGAGACGGTTGAAATAAGCGTCGGTGAGTTCGCTGCCGTTCATGAACTTCTTCTTCGATGGGCGGGAACTGACGGCTGAAACCATCCCGCGCACGGCATCGCCGGTCAGGATACGGCGGTAGTAGCGGAGATCCTCGAGCGGCTTGCACTCGCGGGCGCTCTTGTGGTTGTACCGTCGGATCTCTTCGATCGTCATGATGATCTTGTCGGGCTCTGCCACGCGGGCGATCCAGAACGAGGGATCGAGCATATCGTCGATGACGCCTGGGATGTTCGGCTCGAACTGGATGAATTTGCTTTCGGCGGCTGCTGCGAACACATGGGATGTCATTCCGAGCATGACCAGGAAGACCGTGGCCGCGATCGCGAAAGAAAACGACCCGTGATGAATATGCTGATTTGTATATATCATGTGGTTTGTCATGTGGAGATTGTCCTTTTCAGTCGACGTCGACGGGGGCGATGTGCAGGTCTGCTTTTTCGAGGGGCAGGAAGGGCAGCAGGAGCATCCCCGGCATCGCGCAGACCAGCGTGGCGACAAAGAAGCCCGCGTAGCCGAACTGTTCCTGAATGTAGCCGCTGACGATGCCGGCGAACATGGCTCCGAGGGCCATCAGCCCGGTGGAGATGGCGTAATGCGCCGTGGGATAGTTCGAACCCTGGGTGATGAACATGAGGTAGACCATGTAGGCGGCGAAGCCGAA
>JAKJFL010000221.1:0-5855 GCA_022704935.1 Candidatus Rifleibacteriota bacterium | reverse complement strand
CCGCCGTATCGGGGTCGTCAAAGCCTACTCGACGCGCGTCGGCAACGGGCCGTTCCCGACCGAGCAGGACAACGAGACGGGACGGAAACTGCGTGAGATCGGCAGAGAGTTCGGCGCGACGACGGGCAGACCGAGACGGTGCGGCTGGCTCGATCTGAAACTGCTGAAACAATCGGTGACCGTCAACGGCTTCAATTACCTGGCGGTCACGAAGATCGATTGCCTGAGCGATTTCGAAACGATACGGGTCGCCGTGGATCACGATGAACACGGGCACCCCGTCTACAAGGAGCTTTCCGGCTGGCAGGAGAATATATCGCAGGTGCGCGAGCGTGCCGCTCTTCCTCCGGCCTGCCGGGCGTATCTGAACTTCATCGAAGAGCATCTCGAAACCCGGGTCGGCCTCGTTTCCGTCGGCCCAGACCGCAACCAGACGATCGTCGTGGAGCCGATATGCTGAACGAACCATCGACCGGAACTGATCTCGACCTCGGCAACCGCTGTTCGAAAACCGCCTACACCTGGGCACAGGCAACATTCCATCTCCGGAAGGGGCTTCCCGGCGCTCCCGTGATGCCCGTCGACGGGGCCTTCTCGAACCTCATGGCGTATGGCCCCGTCCGCATCGCCATGACGTCAGACGGCATCGGCACGAAGGTCGAGATTGCCGAACGGACAGGCATCTATGAAACGCTCGGGTTCGACCTCGTTGCCATGGTCGCCGACGATCTGGCAGCGAACGGTATCGAGCCGACGAACCTTTCCAACATCCTCGACGTCGACGTTCTCGACCACTCGATCGTGGACAGGCTCATGAAAGGGCTGCACGACGCGGCATCCTTCTCCAGGATCGCCGTGACCGGCGGGGAGATCGCCGAACTGGGCGGCAGAATCGGCGGATACGGCCCCGGCATGCATTTCAACTGGTGCGCCACGGCGATCGGCATTCTGCCCCCCGGCCGTGAACCGATCACGGGCACCGGCATTTCCGCCAACGATACCGTGATCGCCCTGCGCAGCCCGGGTTTCCGCAGCAACGGCTTCTCCCGCGCACGCCGCATCCTGGAGGAACACTACGGCGAAAACTGGCACGCGCAACGCTTCGTCGGATCGACCTGGGGAGCCGCACTTCTCACGCCCTCCGTGATCTATGCGCCGCTGGTCACGAAGCTCCTGGAAGCGGACATTCCGGTCGGCGGCATCGCCCACATCACCGGCGGCGGCGTTCCTGACAATCTCGGTCGTGTCCTGCGCGTGAAGGGCCTGGGCGCGATTCTCGACAGC
This sequence comes from Candidatus Rifleibacteriota bacterium, assembly GCA_022704935.1. Classification (GTDB taxonomy): domain Bacteria; phylum Muiribacteriota; class Ozemobacteria; order Ozemobacterales; family Ozemobacteraceae; genus MWAR01. The sequence goes on along the minus strand of JAKJFL010000221.1, from coordinate 4,571 downwards.
CTGTTTCCGCCGGCCGAATCCATGAAATCCCTCCAGGCCCTCGGGGGCATTTCCGATGAAACCGCGTATCGCCAGTGGAACATGGGAAACGGCATGCTGCTGGTCGTCCCTCCCGAACGCGCCGACGAGGTTCTTTCCATGGCCGCCTCTCATGGCTACGAGGCCAGAACGGCCGGCAGGATCACCGGTTCCCCCGGAATAGTCATCAAAACGGGATCCCACACGGAGCTGCACTATGCGAAAACATCCAAGTGAGTCACCAGCCCCTCATCAGCCTCCATACCGTGTTTTCAGGCTTCTCAAGGAAGGCATTCCTGATCCCGTCGGAACGAAGATCGCCGATCATGCGAAAAAGGTTCTGCATGTGGACACCGGGCGCGTCGGTTGCGCGAAACTCTTTCTGGTCTACGCCCCCATCTCGCCCTCCCAACTGGAAGAGTTCGCCGCGAACGGGCTGCGTGATGCCATTCTTCACGATATTATAATCAACGACATTCCCAAGCCGGCATCCGCAATGGCGTTCATCACGGTCGCCAGGTTTCCCGGCGTGACGGACGACGAAGGTCTTTCCGCCCAGGCCGTCATGGAAGACCTCCTCGAACTCGAGCCGCACCTCGACCAGCGCGTGTTCTCGCAGGATATCTACTGGTTCGAACACCCTCTGGATGCAAAGGCTCTCACGAACATCGCCCACGAGCTCCTCGGGAACCCGCTCATCCATCATTTCGAATACGGCTCCGGGATCCCCGAAACCGTTTTCGACCCCCGCGTCTCGATCAGGGCGGATTCCGATACCCTGCCGGAAATCCATCCGTCGGTCGATCTCACCGGCGATGACGAAGCGCTGCTGCGGGTTTCACGGGAGCGTCTCCTCTCGCTGAACGCGGCGGAGATGCGCGCGATCGCCCGTCACTTCGAGGATGCGGGTGTACTGGCCGAACGTCAGGCTCTTGGGCTTCCGACCCACCCGACGGAATGCGAACTCGAAATCCTCGCGCAAACGTGGTCGGAACACTGCAAGCACAAGGAATTCTCGGCCATCATCCAGTACCGTGACCTCGAAACGGGCCAGTCCCTCACGATCGACTCCCTCTTCAATGCCTTCATCAAGGCGGCCACCCGGCGTATCCAGCTGGATCTGCGGAAGATCGGGGACGACTGGCTCGTGAAGGTGTTCTCCGACAATGCCGGAGCCGTGAAAATCGATGACGACAGGCTTTTCATCTGGAAAGTCGAGACGCACAACTCGCCCTCGGCCCTCGATCCCTACGGCGGCGCCATCACCGGCATCCTCGGCAACAACCGCGACCCGCTCGGAACCGGCATCGGCGGCGCGAGGCTCCTCTTCAACACGAACGTGCTCTGCTTCGCCCCGCCGGACTTCGCGGGCGAGCTTTATCCGGGCCAGCTCCACCCGAGGAAGATCCTCTCCGGGGTCTGCCGCGGCATCGAGGACGGCGGCAACAAGTCAGGCATTCCGACCGTGAACGGCTCGATCGTCTTCGACGACCGTTTCCGCGGCAAGCCCCTCGTCTTCTGCGGAACCGGCGCCGTCATGCCGGCGTTCTACAAGGGGCGGCCCTCCTGGGAAAAGGAGATCGCGCCCGGCGACCTGATCGTGATGGCCGGCGGCCGCGTCGGCAAGGACGGCATTCACGGAGCGACGTTCTCGTCGGCCGAAATCGACGAGAAGTCCCCGCATTCGGCCGTCCAGATCGGCAGCCCCATCATCCAGAAAAGGCTCGCCGACTTCCTGCAGGCCGCGTGCCGTGAAGGTCTCGTGAAATGCTGCACGGACAACGGCGCCGGCGGTCTCTCCTCGTCGATCGGCGAACTGGCGACCATCTCCGGCGGCGCATTCGTCGATCTTGCGGGTATTCCCCTGAAATACGCCGGACTGAAACCGTGGGAGATCTTCCTCTCGGAATCGCAGGAGCGTATGAGCCTCGTGATCGAACCCAGGTATGAAGCCGAGTTGTTCGACCTCGCAAGGCTGCATGAAGTCGAGCTGTCGGTCATCGGCCGCTTCACCGGCGACGGCTTCCTGGACGTCAGATACGACGACCGTCGCATCGCCCGCCTGAGCATGGAGTTCCTCCACCACGGCGTGCCGCGAAAGTCGCTCGTCGCCGAGTGGAAACGCCCTGAGCTTTCCGCGCCGGCCATTCCGCAGAACCCGGACTACGGCCAGATCCTCCTCTCCCTCTTGGGCAGCCCGAACATCCGCTCACGCGAGAGCATCATCCGGCGATACGACCACGAAGTGAAGGGGCTGACGGTCATAAAACCCCTGATGGGCCGCTCCGGCATCGCACCTCAGGATGCCGCGATCATGCGGTTCGATCACGATTCGTTCCAGGGCATCGCAATTTCGAACGGCATCATCCCGCGATACGGAGATATCGACCCCTATGAAATGTCCGCCGGCTCGTTCGACGAGGCCGTCCGGCAGATCATCTCGGTCGGCGGCCGGCTTCCCGGATCTTCCGGCATCAGGAACGGCTTCTGGAGCGTAAACGACAACTTCTGCGTCCCGGACTCGGTCTTCGATGAGACGATGAACCCGGATGGAAAGCTGAAACTGGCGAAACTGGTGCAGATGTGCCAGGCCCTCTACGACATGTCGGTCTTTTTCGGAATCCCGATGACATCCGGCAAAGACAGCATGAAGAATGACTTCCGCTGGAAATCGGTGAAGATCTCGGTTCCGCCGACAGTCCTGTATTCGATGGCCGCGAAGGTCGAGGATGTCCGGAAGACCGTCACGTCCGACTTCAAAGCCGTCGGAGACCTGGTCTACCAGGTCGGCGAAACGTTCGACGAGACCGGCGCGTCGGAGTTTTTGAGGCTGTTCGGCCAGCTCGGCGACCGCGTTCCCAGGGTCAGGAAGGAGACCGCCAAGCAACGATATCTGGCGATGAGCTACGCCATCGCCCGCGGTCTGGTCGAGTCGTGCCACGACCTGTCCGACGGGGGCCTCGCAGTCGGGCTCGCCGAATCCGCCATCGGAAGCGGCCTCGGAGCCGATATCGCGCTTCCGGCACTGCCGCTGCCGCTGACATCCGTTCTTTTCGCGGAATCCCACTCGAGATTCGTCGTCACTGTCAGGTCCGGAAACCGTGATGCGTTCGAACGCCTCCTCGGCCCCGACGCTATCTTCCTGGGAAGCGTGACTTCGGGCGGAAATCTGCACGTCCGGGCTGCGTCGAAGGCAGTGCTGAACCTTCCGCTGGCGGCGCTGACGGAAGCCTGGATCGCCGAAGGGAGCCTGGAATGAGGAACACCGACACCATGAACGAACGGAACGGTCGCGTGAAAGCCCTCGTGGCATGCGGGTTCGGCATCAACTGCGAGGACGAGACGGCGGCCGCCTACCGCATGGCCGGCGCCGAAGCGCAGATCGTTCATCTGAATCAGCTGTTCTCGCGCGACGTCTCGCTGCACAAGTTCGACATCCTGCACCTCCCCGGCGGCTTCTCCTTCGGCGACGACCTCGGCTCGGGCAAGGTGCTGGCCAACAAGCTCAGATACAAGCGCATGCCTGACGGCACGCCGTTCTGGGATGAACTGCTCCGGTTCATTCATAATGGTAATTATATATTTGGCATTTGCAACGGATTCCAGGCGCTGGTCAAGACGGGGCTTCTCCCGAACATCTCGGGCGGATTCGAACAGGAAGTTACGCTAGCGACAAACCTGTCAGGCATCTTCGAGGACCGTTGGTGCCGCATCGTCCGGAATCCCGGCTCCACGAGCCCCTTCCTCGGCGATCTTTCCACCATCGAACTCCCGGTCCGCCATGGGGAAGGCCGCATGATCGCCCGCGATGCCGGCATCCGTGATGCCATCAGACACCTCCGCCTCGACTGCCTTCGGTATTGCGACGAAGCGGGAAAGCCGACGAACCGGTATCCGCTCAATCCGAACGGCTCGGACCTCGACTGCGCCGGCCTCACCGACACGACCGGCCGCATTCTCGGCATCATGCCGCACCCGGAAGCCTTCCTTTCCTTCTGTAACCATCCGGACTGGCCGCGCCTGGCCAGGGAAAACAGGCATTCCCATTCCAAGGACGACGGCCACGGATTGCAGATCTTCCGCACCATCGTGGCGCATATCCATACCTCGAAATGCAAGGAGAGATCGGAGAAGATGTCATGATCAGGATTCGACGGGCACTGATAAGCGTTCACGACAAGACCGGCATCATTCCTTTTGCAAAAGCGCTGAGTTCGTTCGGCTGCGAGATCATCTCCACCGGAGGAACAGGCAGGGTTCTCACGGACGCGGGGTTGAGCGTCACGGATATCTCCACCGTCACGGGAAATCCCGAAGCGTTCGGCGGGCGCATGAAGACCATTTCCTTCCCCATCGGGGCCAGTCTGCTGTTCGATCGCGAACGCGACGCCGTCGAAGCCCATAACCTCGGCATCGATCCGATCGACCTCGTCGTCTGCACGCTGTATCCGTTCGAGCGGGTCTGGAAGCAAAACACTGATTTCGACACGCTCATCGAGAACATCGATATCGGCGGCGTAACCATGATCAGGGCCGCCGCCAAGAACTTCAGA
>JAKJFL010000220.1:0-5873 GCA_022704935.1 Candidatus Rifleibacteriota bacterium | reverse complement strand
GAACCCGACGGCCCGGGCGGGCCGCAATTCGTTCGTTGTATAGTCTGCAAGATAGATTACGGCCTGCTGCACCCGGAAATACTTCTGGAGGATCTGGAACGCCTGGTCGAACACCCGCTCCATGTTCGTCAGACACCCGAGCAGACTGAACTGGAGAAGCAGCTGGAAACGGTCTTCCCGTTCGTCGCGCTGCTGCTTTTCGAGCTTCTGATACCGAGCCAGTGGGACCGCGCCCGACGCGTTGAGGCTGTTGATGGCCGAGATCGCGCCGGCCAGAACCGCCATAATGAACATCTCGAGCAGAAATTCCGCGGCGAGCCCTTTCCAGAGGCACAACCCGCCAAGGAAGAGGGTGCCCGGCACCAGGAGAATGGCCGCCACCGGGAGGAAGATATCGCCGCAGGCGGTCAGGACCCACGTCAGGATCAGCACATTGCACAGACCCCGGGGGATATGCCAGACCGTTCCCCAGACAAGGACCGACGCAAGATCGAGAAGCAGAGAGGCTCCGATACACATCACCGGAATTTTGACGGTCGAATTGTCCCTGATGTTGGCGAAAAAACCTCGCAAGCCTGCGGGTTCAGGCGCCCCGGCAGGATTTTTTTTCTGTGGGGTTCCGGTTGGCGAGGCTGTTGGAAGCGTCGGACTCGACACGGTTTTCTCTTCTCGAACGCAGAGTGCTTGGGCTTTCCAGCCCTAATTCACTTTATCCCAACACCCGGGGGCCTGTCAAAATCCATCCACGCCGGCCCCGGCGAGGAGGGCCCGCAACTCCAGCGCCCGGCTGAACGACGGATCGCAGGCAAGGCATCGTTTCAGCGCCTCCGCGGCTTCAGTCAGATGTTCGCACCGCGCGGCCGCAACGGCGAGGTTGTAGAACAGAACGGCCGAGGATGCCGGCTCCCGGGCGGCGACGGCAAGATGGTCGTATGCCTCCGGCCATCGCGACAGGCGGGCATACGCTTCGCCGAGATGCGCTTTCAGCATGCGTTCCTGGGAACCGGTCTTGGTCCGAACGGCTTCGAGCAGACGTATCGTGGCCGTTGCATCGCCATCCTGCATCATCAGGCTGGCCATCCAGTGCAGGGACCTGATGACACGCCCGCCCTCCGGTGTCTCCCGCGCTCTTCTCATCTCGGCGAGAGCCGCTGCGCGATCCGCCGGAGATGCCGGAAAAACGTCCGTGACGATCCATCGATCGGGCCTCGCCGCGGAGAAGGTCCGGCCTTCCCGTTCCAGCCATGGGCTTGTCGAGGCGAGGTAGACGAGAGCCGTGTCATCCCACCAGACTAGCTTCCAGTCAGAGCTGAAGGCGATCCGCCGCAGGAACTCACGCCAGGGATCCGAGGCATTTTCGGGATACGGCAGAATGATGGTGTCGATCTTCGCGTCGGCACTCAAACGGCGCCATGCGCCGTCGTCGACGACCGCCTTGAGATACCTCTCGACTCTCTGCCACGGCATTGTCTGGAACATCGCGCTCATATAGGGCATCCGGCGGGGGGCGAATGCGGAATGCACGCAGGGATTGTCGTAGAACGCGACGAAGTTGCCCCACATATCGTGCGAGAACAGACGTCGGCCGAGACCGTTGCGCGTCAGGAACCGGAGCGCCGCATCGGGGAACTCACCGGCGGAGTCGTAGGCATCGGCCGGCGCCGCGCAGCCTGCCGGATGCGGACGGGAACAATGTCCCGGCAGGAACACCGACGGCGCGAACAGCAGCACGGCAGCGATTCCGAGAATTCCCGCGACCGCGTGCTTCGGCGACGCTTCGCCCTCCCCTTCGTTCGGGAATATCTCGCCCGGTATTCCAGCAAGAAACGGAACGAGGACGACGGCTGAGGTTATGATATATCTTACGCTTATAAAAGGCAATATTATAAAGGCCGCGGCGGAAAGCGTCTCGGGATCGATGAAATTCCGTTTCCTGAACACCCGTATGATAATGGCTGCCCATGCCATGAGTATGAGCAGATTCCTGGGGCTTCCGTATGGTTCGAACGTCATCGGCACCAGTTCGACGTTCCAGAACCCCAAGTTCCTGATCATCCGTTCGCCTTCGTAGTAGGAACCAGCCTGGCCGACCAGATGCGACCCGGCCGGGGACAGCGCGGCGGCCGTCACGAGAACAATCACATATAGCGCGTGGTATTTCCAGTCATCCGTCTTCGGTTTCGTTCCCGAGCGGTCCGGAACGAGCCAGATCAACGCATACACGATGCCGAAGAGAATCTCGATGTGGCAATTCGCCCAGAGCAGTGCGGCCGGAACTAGGCAGACCACCCCACGGAGTCCCGGCATGCGCACGAGCAGGGTCATAAGGGCGAGCCCGGCAACGGATACGAGGTGCGGACGAGGCTCGAAGCGTGTCGATGCGGCGGCGAACCCGAGAAGAAGAAGGGCCGGCGCAAGATGCCGCGCGAGAGGTGACGTTCCCGCCCGACGCCACGAAGCGACGCCCACGAACAGGAACGCCGCGAGAATCAGCACGCCTCGCAGGAGATCGATGCCTGCGTAGCCGCCCCAGCGCCAGACGGTCTGAACCACCACCCCGAACAGCCACTCGTAATTCGGAAAAAACCTGGGTGCGACGTCGGGCAGAGGGATCAGCCACCGGTCGGCATGAGGAAGCGCCCCTTCAGCCAGGATCGCCCCGCCGTTCATCAGGTGGAACCAGACGTCGCACCCCATGGTCAGGCCGATACAGCCGAGGGCCATCGCCACCCCCGCGATAAGCCAGAGCGCCGTCGGAACGAGCCTTGTCATTCGATTCATCGCCGTTCAGAGTAGCCTATGCCGGAGGATTTTGCACTCGTCATTTCTCCGGGCAAGAGGTATCATGAGGCAATGAGCGCCGAGCACGGCACCAGCCGCCACGAGAGGACGAGTCTGGCGATCCAGGCCGTGATTCTCATCCTTTCAGCCTGGATCGGCCTCGAAGCCTGGATCGATCATCGCGAGCACCAGGCCCGGCAGGCTTTTGCCGCCCGGGCTTCCGACAGGGTGACGGAGCTTGCGGCAAGCTCGAATTCCGATCTGTACGCCAGGGCGACCCTGCTTCCCCTTCTGAGGATCGCCGGCGCGACGGCCGACAGACTCAGGCAGATGGCCGGCCGACGCGGAATAACGACGGCATTCTACCGGTACGACGCCGACGGCCGTCGCATCGATATCTCTCCCGCGAACGCAACGAACCTGTGGCTGATGGACCGGCTCGCACGCGCCCTGACGACCGGAAACGAGCGGCTCGTGGCGGAGTATGGAAAGCAGATCGACCGCAAACTTCCCTTTCTGATCGGCGAGGGGCGCGACCTGGTCTGGCTCAGGAACGAGCGTGGCCGGCTCATCGAGGTGTTCAGCGACAAAGGGAAGGGCTACGTCGCCTGGAACGCCGATGCGAAAGGCGTCAGAATCCTTCACTGTCTCACGGCTCCGACGGAAGCCGAATTTTTCAACCTGCTCCTTCCGCCCGGCGGCAAACGCGACATCCTGATCGCGGGCTTCGGCCGCACCGGCGAGGACATCGTGCTGCAACGCGGCAGACTTATCGATCCGCTGGCCACGCGGGCTTACAAAACGATATCCGCCGAAGGGCACTCCATGAGCGGCATGCATGGCGGCTTCCACTGGGAATTCCTCGAAACATCGGACGGGCGAATCGTCTACGGTGCGTTCGAACCGCCCGCCTCCCGGGAAGAATTCGTCCGGCTCGCGGTGAGAGCCCTGGCCGTCGCGCTCCTGATCATCTCTCTCCTCGTCCTGACCGGTTCGAACCGAACGACTCGCCTGCGACTCCGTTTTCTCCTGGTGATGCTGTTTCTCGCATCGACTTCGATTCCGCTGTTCAGCATCATGGTCGGCTCCATCGACGTGGTTGACAGGTATCAGGACGTTCTCGGCACGCGGGTCAAAGCCGCGCAGGACGAAGCGATCCGGAATCTCTCACAGGGATTCAACGGACATCTGGCGTCAGCCACCACGGCGATGAGGCCGTATATCCAGCGGGCAGCCGACGCGAGCGGAACCGCCGACGGGGCCGCCATTCTCCGGTCCCTCCGGCGCGCGAAGCTCGCAGACTGGCTGCAGCTCCGCGATGCAGCCGGACAGCTGGTTTATTCCTCGACGCCCACCGGACCGACCGACCGCGAGACCCTGCTGATGAGCATGGCCCGCAGGGCAATCGAGCGGTATGAACCGGCACGGCTCTCCGAAAAGCCATACAAGGGAAACTCCCTCACCGACCAGATGGTACGGCGCGACGACATGGGTTTCTCGACGCTGATCAGCCAGAACAAGCGGGTCCAGCTGGTCCAGTCAGGCTCGAACAAGATTCTGTATTATCTCGCCGCGCTCCCGCGCGGCAGAGGCGAGGTGGCCTACATGGAGACGCGCCTTCCCCTCGCCACGGCCGTCAAGACCTATCTCCGACGGAAATCCCTTCAGCGCCAGGAGTTCGACGGTGGCTGGATCCGGTTCTTCGCCCTCGACATGCAGAAGAACACCTGGCCGCTTCCACCGCCCAGCTCCCTCGCTCGCGGCCTTTCGAAACTTGCCATGGCAAGCTGGATCACCGGCCGACCCCAGACGTCGCGTCTGTCGCTCGGCGGGAAGGGCGGATTCGCCGTCTGCATCGCCAGTCCGAACCTCGCGGACCATTGTCTCATCGCCTACTACGCGGACGACCGGTACGTCGACCGCATTCGCCGCCTCTGGCGCGATATCGTCGCGACCGAGGCAGCGTTCCTCGTCATGCTCGCCATTCTCGCCTTCGGCATCGCAAAACAGCTTCTGAAACCGCTCCAGGAGATCGAAGGCGCCGTCCAGGCACTCTCGGCACGCAATTTCGACAAGCGCCTCGAAGTCGTCGGAAACGACGAGATGGCCCGCCTGTTCCAGACATTCAACGAGATGATGGCCGAGAGCCGCGAACTCCAGGTCGCCCGCAACGTCCAGGAAGGGCTCGTTCCGACGAAGTTTCCGGACATGCCGGGCTATTCAATAGCAGGAAAAATTTTTACAGCTTCAGATCTGAGCGGAGACTGTCTCGACGGCTTCCGCCTGCCGGACGGCCGGTTCGCGTTTCTCGTCGGCGACATCACCGGCCACGGGGTCGCGGCGGCGCTGTTGATGGCTTTTTCCCGCGCGGCGACATTCCACTGGAGCCAGTCGGAAAAGCTGACATCGAGCGATTTCGCCGACACCCTCGACACGCTTCTCAAGCGCCAACGTGACGCGCGACGCTTCATGTCGGCCATCTGCGGCATTCTCGACCCGGTCAGCCACGAGATCGAGTTCATCACCTGCGGCCATCCCTATCCCGTCTTCATCGATGCCTCCGGAAAACCGCGTCTAGTCGGTTCCCCGATGCTTCCGCTCGGTCGCGGAAAGAAGCCGGCCGTCAGGACGCTCGAAAAGGTTGTGATGAGTCCGGGCACGCGCATGCTGATAGCGACGGACGGCTTCATAGAAGCGCTCGACGCGGGGCAACACCCCATCGGCTTCGAACGCCTGCAAGAGTGGGCCGCCGAGCTGTCCGCGGACCGCGCGGAGGAGTGGATCGCACGCATGATGCACCGGGTCGACGAGGTCAGCCCGCCGCCGCGGCTCGACGACACGACCCTCTTTGCCATCGTCAGACAGCCGGAAATGAAGGAGGATCGGCATGAAAACTGCTGAATCCGGCTTCGGGCGGCTCGCGCTGCTCGCGTTCGGCATTCCCCTCCTGATCCTCGCCGTAATCGGCAACCACACCCTGGGCCGTTTCGAGGACAGCGCGGACCGGCTGCGTCTCGAAACCCAGGAACGGAGCCTGGACAGCATCGTGGCGGCGACGGCCGAAAACGAGTATATACTCGCGTGCCTCAGAG
>JAKJFL010000219.1:0-5897 GCA_022704935.1 Candidatus Rifleibacteriota bacterium | reverse complement strand
AAGTTGACCCGCCAGAACCTCAAGGCGATCAAGTTCTACTGGTTCACCGACGGGAAGGTGAACGGCATTCCGACGATCATCAGCCGCACTGGTTACACGGGCGAAGACGGCTTCGAGCTGTATTTCCCCGCCGACAAGTGCGCCGAAATGTGGGATGCCCTGCTGGAGGCCGGGAAACCCTACGGCATCAAGCCCATCGGCCTCGGCGCCCGCGACACGCTGCGCCTCGAAGCCCGGCTGATGCTGTATGGCAACGACATCCACGATGGCACCACCCCGATCGAGGCGAACCTCGACTGGACCGTGAAGCTCGGCAAGGGAGCATTCAACGGCAGCGACGTCATCAGAAAGCAGAAGGAGAAGGGCACCGAGAAGACGCTGGTCGGCTTCGAGATGGGAAAGGGCCCGGCGCCGCGCCACGGCTATCCCGTCCTGCACAAGGGCAAAAAGGTCGGTGAAGTCACGTCCGGCACCATGTCCCCCACAATGAAGAAGAACATCGGCCTTGCCTACGTGCCCCCCTCGCTGAAGGAGATAGGCTCGAAATTCGACATCGAAGTTCGCGGCAAGCCGGTTCCAGCTACCGTCATCTCCACGCCGTTCTACGTGCGCCCAAAGGCGTGAGTCACCAATAGAAGGAGATATATATGGGTTTGCTTGAAAAGATCGATCCCGCGATCCACGAGATCATCGGGAAGGAGCGCCGGCGCCAGATGAGCCAGATCGAGCTGATCGCCTCCGAGAACTTCGTGTCGGAAGCCGTCATCGAGGCCCTGGGCTCGGTCCTGACCAACAAGTATGCCGAGGGGTACCCGGGCAAGCGGTATTACGGCGGCTGCGAGGTCGTCGACGAGGCCGAAAACCTGGCCCGCGAACGCGCCTGCAAGCTGTTCGGGGCCGAGCACGCCAACGTGCAGCCCCACTCTGGCAGCCAGGCCAACATGGCGGTGTATCTGACCGTCATGAAGCCGGGCGAGACCTACCTGGGCATGAACCTCCAGAACGGCGGCCACCTCACGCACGGCAGCCCGGTCAACTTCAGCGGCCTGATCTACAACGTCGTCCCCTACGGCGTCGACGACAAGAGCGAGACGATCGACTACGACGCGCTCGAGAAGCTGGCGCTGCAGCACAAGCCGAAGATGATCATGGCGGGCGCCTCGGCGTATCCGCGCGTCATCGATTTCGCGAAGTTCCGCGCGATCTGCGACAAGGTCGATGCGGTGCTGTGCGTCGATATGGCCCACATCGCCGGCCTCGTCGCCGCCGGACTGCATCCGAGCCCGGTTCCCTACGCCGATTTCGTGACCACCACGACGCACAAGACGCTGCGCGGTCCGCGCGGCGGCATGGTGCTGTGCAGAGAGAAGTGGGCGAAGGCGCTCGACAAGTCGATCTTCCCCGGCCTTCAGGGCGGTCCGCTCATGCACGCGGTGGCGGCCAAGGCCGTCTCGTTCCAGGAAGCCCTCGAACCGTCGTTCAAGGTCTACCAGCAGAAGATCCTCGACAACGCCCAGGCGCTCGCGAAGGGACTCCAGGCACATGGCTTCAGGCTTGTCTCGGGCGGCACCGACAACCACCTGATGCTGGTCGACGTCCGGAACAAGAACGTGACCGGAAAACTGGCCGAGAAGGCCCTCGACATCGCCGGCATCACCGTGAACAAAAACACGATCCCGAACGATCCGCAGTCGCCTTTCGTGACCTCCGGCGTCCGCATCGGCACGCCCGCCGTCACGACCCGCGGCATGACCCCCGAGGTCATGACGGATATCGCGGCCCTGATCGACCAGGTCCTGACGAAGCCGGAAGACGAGGCGAACCTGAAAGACGTCCGCGCCAAGGTCCAGAAAATCTGTGACCGCTTCCCCTACTACCGCCTGTGAGCGTAAAACGAATTCACCACAGAGTCACAGAGACACAGAGAAAAAATATCTTCAGAACTCTGTGCCTCTGTGTCTCTGCGGTAAAACGTTCTTTCTGATTGGACCGCTTGCCTTGTGAGAAGCGGAAGCGTGAAGGTTGTGGTAGAATTCCGGCGGCGGGCTGCCGCTTTCCGCCGGTGTTCATAAAATTTGTAGTAGAATATTATCAAACAGGAGCAGAGACATGAATCCTCCAAACCTGAAGTACACCAAGGAACACGAGTGGGCGAGAATCGAAGGCAAGATCGCCGTCATCGGCATCACCGAGTATGCCGCGCATCAGCTCGGCGACGTCGTGTTCGTCGACATGCCGCACGTGGGCACCAAGCTCGAGAAGGGCAAGACCTTCGGGGTCGTCGAGTCGGTCAAGACCGTCTCCGACATCTTCGCACCCCTCAGCGGCAAGGTCGTCAGGAAGAACGACGAACTCGACGCCGACCCCGCGCACGTCAACAACGACCCCTACGGCAAGGGCTGGATCCTCGAGATCGAGCTGAGCAATCCGGCCGAGGCCAATGAAATGATCGACGCGGCCGCCTACGAGAAACATTGCGAGACCTGCGGCCACTGACCGGGCCGCGGACCACGAACTGCTGACGAGAAAGACTCAGGTCTTCAGGAGAATCCGGAAACATGGGTAGCTATCTGCCTCACACCCAGGCGGAGGTCAAAGCGATGCTCGAGGCGATCGGCGTCAAGAGCATCGATGACCTGTTCGCGGAAATACCGGCCGAGCTCCGCCTCAACCGACCGCTCAACCTGCCGGCCGGCTTGAGCGAGTCCGAGACGGTCGACGAGATGTACGAGATGGCGGGCGGGAATTACGGCACCACCGAGATGCTCAGCTTCCTCGGCGCCGGGATCTACGATCACTATATTCCTGCTGCTATAAATCATCTGCTGCTGCGCGGCGACTTCTTCACCGCCTACACGCCCTACCAGGCCGAGATCTCGCAGGGAACCCTCCAGGCGATCTACGAGTACCAGAGCCTGATCTGCGGCCTGACGGGCATGGACGTGTCGAACGCCTCGATGTACGAAGCCGGCACCGCCCTCGTCGAGGCGATCAACATGGCGAAGGCCCAGACGGGCCGGAGCCGCGTGATCCTTCCCGAGACGGTCCACCCCGAGTACCGCCGCGTCGCGAAGACGATCAACACGCAGATGGGCATCGAGCTCGTGTCCGCCCCGTCCGAAGACGGCGTCACCGATCTCGCGAAGCTGTCCGAGATGGTCGACGACTCGACGGCCGCAATCGTCGCCGGGTATCCGAACTTCTTCGGCTCGGTCGAGGACCTCGAGGCGCTCGCGAACATGGCGCACAATGCCGGTGCACTGCTCATCGTCACGGCTGATCCTATAGCGCTCGGTATGCTTACGGCTCCCGGCGATCTCGGCGCGGACATCGTCTGCGGCGAAGGTCAGTCGCTCGGCATCCCGATGAGCTTCGGCGGTCCGTCGCTCGGCTTCATGGCCTGCAAGGAAGCTTTGCTCCGCAAGGTGCCGGGCCGCATCACCGGCGCGACCTGCGACAAGAGCGGCCGCCGTGGCTTCGTCCTGACCCTCCAGGCGCGCGAACAGCACATCAGGCGTGAGAAGGCCGGCAGCAATATCTGCTCGAACCAGGCGCTGATGGCCCTGAACGCGACGATCTACATGAGTCTCCTCGGTCGCGAGGGCATCCGTGATGTCGCGAACCAGGGGTTCCAGAAGGCGCATCACCTCAAGAAGGAACTTGCCGCGAAGGTGCCGGCCGTTTCCTTCCCGTTTGCGGCCCCGTTCCTGCACGAGTTCGTGATCAAGGTGCCGAACGCGAAGAAGCTGCTCGGCAAGATGGTGAAACAGGGCGTGCTCGGCGGCGTTCTGCTCGAACGCTGGTATCCGAACCTGAAAGACCATCTGCTCGTGGCCGTCACCGAAAAGCGCACGGCTGAGGAACTAGATTTCTTCTGCGAACTGCTCGGAGGGCTGACGAAATGACGGAACCCCTGATGTTCGAACTGTCCGTTGACGGACGGCGTGGTTATACACTTCCGAAACTCGATGTTCCCGAGATCGATCCGACGGACCACATTCCCGCGAAGATGCTCCGGAAGGAGCTTCCCCTCCCCTCGTTGTCGGAAATAGACGTGGTGCGCCACTTCACACGCCTGTCGCGGCTGAATCACGCGGTCGATGTGGGTTTCTACCCGCTTGGTTCCTGCACGATGAAATACAACCCGAAGGTGAACGAGGATGTCTGCCGGCTTCCAGGGCTTGCCGACCTGCATCCCTACCAGCCCGAGGAGACGATCCAGGGCGCCCTCGAACTGCTTCATCGGCTCGAGCTGGCACTGGGCGAGATCTGTGGCATGGACGCCTTCACCTTGCAGCCGGCGGCCGGCGCGCACGGCGAGCTGACCGGCCTGCTCATCATCAAGGCGTATCACCGCAAGAAGAAGAACGCGAAGACCAAGACGAAGATTCTCATCCCCGACGCGGGTCACGGCACGAACCCGGCCTCGGCGGCGATGCTCGGCTTCGAGGTCGTCAACGTCAAAACTTCGGAACGCGGCGGCATCGACCTCGACGATCTGCGGGCCAAGACCACGCCCGATGTCGCCGGTCTGATGCTGACGAACCCGAACACGCTCGGTCTGTTCGACGAGAACCTCGCCGAGATCGCAAAGATAGTGCATGGTGTGGATGGCCTGCTCTATTACGACGGCGCCAATCTGAACGCCATCATGGGCTGGTCGCGGCCCGGAGACATGGGCTTCGACATCGTCCACGTGAACCTGCACAAGACCTTCTCGACACCGCACGGCGGCGGCGGCCCCGGTGCCGGACCGGTCGGCGTGAAGGCTCATCTTGCCGGCTTCCTGCCGAGCCCCCGCGTTCTCTTCGACGGGAAGAAGTTCAAGATTTCGGACAAGCATGCAGACTCGATCGGCCCGGTGCGCACGTTCCTGGGCAGCTTCGGCGTCCTGGTGCGGGCGTATGCCTACATTCTCACGCTCGGAGCGGAAGGCCTGAAGGACGCGAGTTCCTATGCCGTTCTGAACGCGAACTACATGATGCGTCGCCTCCAGAAACGATTCAAGCTGGCCTACGACCGCACCTGCAAGCATGAGTTCGTGCTGACGGGCAAGCCGTTTGCCGAGAAGGGCGTCAAGACGCTCGATATCGCCAAGCGCCTGCTCGACTACGGATACCATGCGCCGACCGTCTACTTCCCGCTCATCGTCGAGGAAGCGATCATGATCGAGCCGACCGAGACCGAGAGCAAGCAGACGATGGACGAGTTCATCACCGCCATGGAGAAGATCGCCGACGAAGCGATGAGCGACCCCGAGAAGGTCAAGGGGGCACCCTATAACACGCCGGTGACCCGCCTCGACGAGGCGCTCGCGGCGCGCAAGCCGGACATCAACTTCTTCAAGCGGCGTCCGTGACGTGAGTTCCGACGTACAGACCGTAACCCTCCCGCAGACGGCCCTCGGCCTCCTGCGGGAGGTTTTGTACGAGCTGAAAAACGCTCCCGGCGCAGAAATTTGGCTCGTGGGCGGCGCGGTACGAGATCTGATCCTCGGAGTCACCGATATTGCCGACTGCGATCTCGCCGTTTCGGTGCCGTTTGTCGACCAGGCGAATGCCTATGCACGAAACAAGAAAAGCGGTTTCGTCATGCTCGACGAGGATCACGAAGTCGCCCGCATCGTGCGGACGTTCGATGGAAAATCGTTCACCGTCGATATCGCGCGCTTCCGTGCAACCGACATCGAGGGAGACTTGCGCGGCCGCGACTTCACGATCAATGCGATCGCCGTCCGCGTCACGTGGCCCCTGCTCGACGGCGTCCTGCCGGTGTTCGACCCGCTAGGTGGCGCACGGCATCTCGGGGAAAAGCGGCTGAAGATGTGCGCTCCGACGGCGTTCACCGAAGACCCCCTGCGGGTGATGCGAGCCTTCAGGTTTGGGGCTCTACTCGAC
>JAKJFL010000218.1:0-5903 GCA_022704935.1 Candidatus Rifleibacteriota bacterium | reverse complement strand
AGGGGGAACGGTGGGCCCGTTCTTCAAGATCCGATAAGAAAACGTTCGACCGGGGAGTTCCCGGTCGAACGCGCATGAGCGGGCGAAGAATCAGCTTGGCGTCGCGGCTTCCTGCTCCTGCCGGGCCGCTTCGGCGGCTTTGCGATCCTTGAAGATCGGATATAGATAAAGGGGCAGGGTCAGCAATGGCATGCCGAGAAGCCCGATGAGACCCATTCCTGCGGTCATGGCCATGGGAGCGGTCCAGAAAATTTCGGGTCGGAGATTGTCGCAGCCGGCTGGGAATGTCATACCGAGAGGCCCGGAAGAGAATGACCTCAGGATACAATCCAGCTGGTTGTGCTCGATCGAGATCGTGAAGAGCGCGATTCCCGTGAGATAGACGATGGGGATGCCGAGGAAGCAGCTCCAGAGAACGAACCGCTGGTAATCAAGCACGGAGCGCAAGACTTCGGGGAGGGGGGGGCCGAACAGCTTTTTCAGCAACAGGAGAGCTGCCATCGAAAGAACGAAGATGGCGATCAGCTGCCGGCTCGGATCGAATCCCCAGATCAGGATCGCCTGCAGAATGAACAACATGGCGCCGGCCATGCGGGGATGCGGCAGACGGGCGGCCTGGGCGATGAATCTTCCGTTGACCCAGAGGCCGCTGAAGATGAAGACATTGGTCAGCATCAGCGGCAGATAACCGAGCCAGGACAGGAGGGGTCCGGGAACGGGCCGCGGGACGCCGCCTTCTTGTCCCGTCAGTGTCAGTTGGGCCAGGACTGGTGTTACGAGGGCGACCAGGAGAAGAGAGCCCAGTAGAACCGTCAGGGTCTGCGAGCTGGAAGCGGCCACGGAGTCGTTTTCCCGGCTCGGATCGTCTTCGATATCCCGCGAGGAAACGCCGGCCCGGAGGCCGCCGAGGGTGACGAAGAAGAGAACGATGAACAGCGGCACGGCGCTGAACATGAGAAGTCGCGTGGATAGCAGATAAGTTGCGATCGTGCGGGTTTCCGGAGTGATCGGTTGCGAGGTGATGCTCCGGATGGCGGGATGCCAGGACAGGGTTAGAAACGCGCCGCTGACCAGCAGGATCGTCGGTATCCCCGCCGCGAAGAAGCCGCTCAGCAGGCCGCGTCCCGTAGTTGCAGCGGACTGGCGGATCCACCAGATGGCGAAGCAGAGCAGGACGAAGACTGTCACGGCCGTGATATGGGCGCTCGGAGGAAGTAATATCCTCCACCAGTCATGGGCCTGGAGGGAATGGAAGTAGCAGGAATAAGCCAGGGGGGTCGCGGTGATGGAAATACCGACACCGGTGTAAATGCCGCGTCTGACGGCTTTCTCGCCGACCCACCAGGAAAACGAGAGCCAGGGCAGGAGATACAGAGCCATAAGAACGATGATGTGAAGCGACGAGACTTCGAAACCCAGGGAACATCCCAGTGCCGGGGCTTTGAAGACCTGTGCCCATGAAGCAAGGATCATCGTCCACATGGTTCCCGTCACGCCGAGGCAGATGAAACCGCGCTCGACCTCGGCCACGTTCAAATCTTCCCTCAGCCAGTGCGTCGTTTTCAGAACATACCCGTTGAGCTGGGCATCGTGCCGTTGGCGGTTCACCCAGTGGACGCCGAGGACTCCTATGAAAATGAACGGTATCGTCAGATAATTGAACGGAAAGAACGGGCTTCCAAACGGGAGAGAGAAGAGCTTGAGATACTCTGCCCCGGCAATGGCGGTATAGCCTGCCGCGGCGAACATCGGTCGGAAGGGCCCCGCCGGCTGGCCTTCCTGGAGCGTGTTCCTATGCACGAGCCTTGCCACGAGAACGTTCAGGATCAGGGCGATGGAGCAACTCAGGACACCCGGTCGCACGAGGGCAATGATGAGCGTGGATAGTGCGAGAATCAGGCCGGGCATGCCGCCGAAAAAGAGCGTAACGATGTTCATTGTCCGACCTCCGGGAGGGTGCTCGATGCTGCCGGGATGGGAGCCGTTGCTTCGGTTGCGGTTACCGTTGCGGGTTCTGCCGAGGACGCAGTTTCTGCCGGTGCGATCGTGAGCGCATCTGGAGTGGAAGAAACTTCCGGAGACACAGGGGCCGGTTCTGCCGTTTCGGGCGAGGTCACCGAAGCTGCCTGGGGAAGCGGATTATCGATGACCATGAGGCCTGGGGAAGCGGCATCGGCGCTTTCCGGCACTGCGGGAATCGCGGTTTCGGAAGCGGCGGCTGGCGTCTGGGGTTCAGGGTCGTGATGCCGTGAAGAAGGAGTTGGCTCAGAAGCCGGGACTGAAGATGTAGCCGGCATTTCAGGTGCCTGCGACGTCGAGACTGGTTCCTGAGGAACCGCAGCCGGTGGCGTCGCCAGTTCCGGGGGAGCTGAAATGGCGATGGATGCGGCTGCGCCAGGTGTTTCGATTCCCGGCTGTGGCTTTTGGGGGAGATGATGGGGGCGTGATGCGGACGGCTGTGATGTCAGTCCGGGGAGGGCCGGCGAGACGCTTACCTGAAAATCGATCGTATAATAGATCATGAGAATGACTGCGGCCAGGAGATATACCTGGAAAAATCCCCCGAAACCGGGTTTTTCGCCGCCTGCGGGCGATGGCGACTGGCTCATGACGACTCCTTTCAGATCCTTTTGGGGCGCTGGGACGCGATTTTCACGCGGCTGCTCCGCCGCCATCTTAATCAATCCCCCCCTCGACTGTCAAAAGATGTCTTTGGGATTCGTTCAGGTGTTCTGCTCGTGGCACGAGATTGCGGGGTTGTGGAAAATCTGTTACCATCTTCGAGATTGGTTAAAAAATCATTCAACAACCGGAGGTAACAAACGTGAACAAGCGCTTTTTCATGGCCATTCTGCTGGCATGCGCCCTTCTTCTGCCCACCCTCCCTCTGATCGCCGCCGAAGCGGAAAACGAAACCGTCACCAATCTCACGAAAGCATACGAAGTCTGGAAAAATCGGGGCATCAAGTTCGTCGTCCGCAACAATGACGGCACGTTCGCCGGCTGGGGCGTCGGCCGCCTCGAGTCCTGGTCGGGCGAGTCGAAATGGGTCGTTCGCAATCCCAAGGGGCAGTTCATGGCTCATGCGAATGGCGAGGTTGAATCCTGGAAGAACGGGAAAACCCGTCTTGTGCTTCGCACCAAGAAGGGACAGATCCTCACCCACATCGACATCGCCATCACCAGCAAGGCGAGCTTTGCCCAGAACGTGGTCGGTCTGCGCCGCCTCGAAAACGACAAGTTCCTCGCCTTCGTTCAGGAAAGCCTTTCCGAGCTGATCATCAACGATCTCAAGGCCGGCGAACTCACCAAGGCCCGCGTGCTTGTCCAGTATCTCGAGAAATACCAGAAGGAATCTGGCGCCAACCACTTCGTTCCGGTGCTGAAGGCCGTTCTTCGCCAGGTCAACTTCATGGCCGGCGAAAAGCCCGAGCCGAAGATCGTCGATCTGCAGACCCGCATCCGCGCCCTGATCGGCAAAATTCTGTAATCGTTCTCTCCCGCGAAACAACACCGCCGGCCGTTATGGCCGGCGGTGTTTGCCGTATGGCGGTATCGGAACGCTTTCTTCGGCGGCGGCCTATTCCCGGATGCCCGGAGTGGTCGGGACCTGACGGGGCTGAACGGGCACGGGGGAAGATGCGGGAGGCGGATTGAACAGCAGGTCACGTTCCTTCTCGGCTTTCTCGATCTGCCTGTCGACCTCTTCGATGCGGCGCTCGACGCCCGTGATTTCGGCTCGAATGCTCTTCAGCGCGGACTCGTTTTCCTGGGCTTCGTGGCGGTTCCTGTAAAAGAGCGAGAGGGTCGAGCCGTCCGGCGGCAGTTGGTAGTCTCCTCCCGACGGAGTCGGAGAAAGCTGTGTCGGCGGCAGAGGGCCGGGCGGATTGCTCTGCTGCTGCGTCAGCGGCCCGGGGGCGCCGGGCGGAGGTGAGGGCAGGGGACCGACCGACGGTCCGGGGTAGGAGGTCGGTGGGATGTCCGGCTGGTTCTGACGTGCCGGGTAGTAGTAGGAGCGGCGATAGCGTGACGCCCGCTGAATCGAGGTCATCAGCATCTCCCGCCCTTCGCGTTCCTGGTCACGAAGGTAGGAAAGGCGCTCCTCGAGTTCGCTTCTCTCGTCCTGAAGGGCTTCGAGCTTTTCGTCGACCGTTTCGACGCGGCCCTGGAAGGCGATTTCCGCTTCATCCCGTCTGCGCTGGAGGGCGATTTTCCGCCGGTATTCCGCCTGCCAGGTGCGAATATACTCGAGTTCCTTCTGGAGACGGTCGGCTTCTCGCGCGGCCGTCGAGCGGGTCGTCGTCGCCACGGCGGCCACAGCCGCCTTTTTGTATTCGGCTATCGATGCCTCGAGATTTCCCGAGATCACGTTCTCGAAAAAACCCTGGCGGCAGAGAATGCCGGCTGTCGGCGTCGCCGTCGAGACCCGGTCGCGATATCGTTCCAGAAGCGCGATCGCAAGCCCCTCGTCCGGTTTCGCGAGAACGCCTCGGTCCGCGAGGAGAGCTTCCTCATACGCGTCGAGGGCCTTCTGCTTCAATCCCTGCCGCCAGGCGGCAATGGCATCCATGTACAGCTTCGTTCCCTTGACGGGGTCGGCTTCGTTGCCGATCACCAGGCACTCGTCGGGTGAAACCTTCGTCTGAGCCGATGGCGCCGGAACAGCCTGCGCGGGAGAGAGCGCGGCGGGAAGGAGTAAAAATAGAGATAAAGGTATTATATGCTTCATCATATTATTGCTCCGGCTCCGATGCGGATTTGAGTACGCCTTCGAGAACCGTCCCCTTCAAAAGCTGAGAGAAGACGTCGGCCACGCTGCGGCCGCCGAGAATCGCGAGGGGGGCCATGCTCTGAGCCATGCGCTCGGCGAGCGCCTTGTCGCTGAACGCCTGCATCGCGGCGATGAGTTTCGGCGATACCGCGCCGGCCTTGCCGATGACGGCTTCCGTCTCGGTCTTGAGTTCCTCGAGCTTGAGCGCCAGCCTGCGCCGGGTGACTTCCAGCTCGAGATCGTACGTTTCCTTCTTGCGGGAAAGTTCGGCCGAGTCGATCTTGCCGAGCGTTGCCTGATCGGCGAGCTTCGCGTCGAGGGTGCGCTTCCGCGCCTCGGTTTCCGATTCGATCTTCGCCAGATTCAGCAGGAGCTGAGACTTGGCTTCGAGCGTGAGCAGCCCGAATTCCTGCTGTTTCGTCTGCGACTGCGCTTCGGCGATCTGCTGGCGAATCGCCTCGTTCTGCTGCGTGAACTCGAGCTGGCGTTTCTGGGAAGCGATCTCGAGCGTCTGTTTCACGACCGAGTGTTGCGCGTCGATCAGCAGCTTCTCGATCGCCTCGTCGCCGATCTTCACGTCGAGTACTTCGACGTCGTAGATGTGCATGCCGTTCTCGGCGAAGCTCCGTCCCGTTCGTTTGCTGTCAGAGCCGGTGCTGCCCAGGATCGTGTCTCGGATGACCCGGATGGCGGTGGCGTAGAACTCCTCGATCCGGTGCTGTTTCACGGCATGCCGGACGAGAGAACGCATGTGGTCGGTCAGAAACTTCACATAGTTCTCGACATTGAACCACTTGCTCGAGTCGCCCTCGAAGTTGACCCGGTAGGAAAGCTTGAGGCGGACGCGGCAGAGATCGTTCGTTTCGGCTTCGACTATGTCGGACACCTTGTTGTGGAGCACGCGCAGATACGCCGTCTTGATCTTGTTGTCATCGCTCTTCGGCGTTCCGGTCGAGAGTTCGAGACTTTCGAGCGCCTCGTCATATTCTAGAAGATATGTTTGCGGGCCGGCAATGACGCGGCGCTCGCCCGCCCGGCCGACGACCAGGACGGCATAGCCGGTCCAGATGTCGATGGCGACCGCCCCTTCGTATTTTGTATCTAGTGTTATAGTACGCGGCTGGGTGAAACC
>JAKJFL010000217.1:0-5937 GCA_022704935.1 Candidatus Rifleibacteriota bacterium | reverse complement strand
GCCGCCATAATACGGCGGGATCTCGCGAATCCAGAACTCTTCGGGCGGATCGAGAGGGGCGCGATTCGCCCAAAAAAGTCTCCCGTCGCCGATATCCCGGGCAAGTCTGATGAACACGGGCGACTGCGACTCGTTGCCGGGATTCTGCCGCGCAAGGCGGGCGGCCGTGCGAGACCACCCGCGGCTGTAAAGCTGCTGGACCAGGTCTTCGACGTTCGTTTGCGTTGCAAGAAGCGCAGGCGGGATTCCGATATCGAGGAGGCCGACGCCGGAGGCTATTTTTGCCAGTGGGGAGATGTACGGTTGATCCGGTGGCGGACGGGTCGCATCACGATATGCCGTGTAGACCAGAAAAGAGCACAGGCATACGAGGGCGATTCCCCCGGCCATGCGTGTGACTCTCCCATCCATGCCGTTACCCTTCATCGAAGAAGTTCGCTCGGCGAGGCTTCGCGCTCTTCGGAAACGCGCGTTTCGACGATTTCGCCGTTTGCCGCGATCCAGCCGGCGATGCCTTCCCGGAGTTCGAGGACATTGGCATACCCCAGGCGCCGCAGCTCCTCGGCGACATCGGCGACCGCGATGGTTCCGGCATCGTTCCCGAAGACAACCACGATTTGGGTTTTATCCGGGAGAACGGCCTGCAAAGTCTCCGTCGCGATGGGGATGTGGAGCGGAAAGGCGCCGACCAGGCTTTTCCCGTTGTCTTCGGCCGGAGACCTCGCATCGATGAGACGTGGGGCATGGAACATGCCGAGCATCTCCTTCAGCGTTGCCGGAGAAACGGCCCACCTCGGGTTCGAAAGGTCGAGGAAACGGCGGCTTTGATCGCCAGGGGCGGCGTCAGGATCGTATGTGTTCGACAGAGACATACTCGCGACGTCCTCACGGGTTACCGACGGATTCGTCGTCCTGAGCGCAAGATACATGCTTTCCTTGCAGGGCCCCCAACAGACACCCGACGGGATGGCGGATGTCGGAGCACCAAGCGGAGGCTTTGGAAATTGCCCATCCACGGCGATCGGAATGGCGATCGAACCCGGCGAAAGGTTCATCGTCATTCCCGGCTCGCCGGCGAATGCCGGTGGGGAGAGATACAGGCTGCATAGCAGCGCGAGAAGGCATCGGCGCATGGCGTTTCTTTCCGCGGAACTCCCTATCCAGATCACTCTTCACCCTCATTATAGCATAACCTCACCTCCCAATCGGGAACGAGGAAGATTCTCCGGTCTTCATTCCAAAGCTCTGTTCCGCCTTCGGCCTCCGTGCTGGATGCGTTTGAGGAAACCGGTGCGCACGCCCTGCTTTCGGAATCACTTGATCGGAGGGTCGAGGATTGTTTAGAATGGCATCCGAGGTGAAAGAGAAATGACCACGAACTTCGTCTGCCGGACCCGGAAAGACGGGGCGTGGCTCGTCATCACCCCGGTCGGGTATCTGAACGACCAGGGCGGCACGGCCATGAACGACGCCATCCGGAACATCGATCTCGCAGGCATCACGACCGTATTGTTCGATTTCGGCGAGTGCCCCCTCGCGAACAGCCAGGGGATCGCGTGCCTGCTCGACCACTGTGACCGGTTCGCGGAGCAGTTCCAGGTGAAGATCGCGATCTGTCGGCTTTCCCCCCTGCTTCGGGAGGCCTTCAGTCTCGTCGGTCTGATGGATATGGTTTCACCCTTCGGCACCGAACAGGAGGCCCGCTCGGCTCTCGATCATGGCTGACACGTCGCTGGAGCGGCAGCTTCTCGAGCAACTCGGCTCGGAGAAGCGCACGCTCCGCGTCAACGCAGTTGTCCAGCTCGCGAAGACCGCCGCCTCGAACGAGGCGCTGAAAGCCCTGCAGCAGCTCGCCGACGGAAGCGATCGCGAGCTGTCGTTTTTCGCCGCGCAGGCCCTCAGCCGCATCAGAGCACGACGCGGAGACGCCGTCGCAGACGAGCCCGAGGCGCCGGCCACCGGGAACGGCCCGGAAATCACGCGCACGAGGCTCCTGTCGCCCCAGCGCGCCGAGATCGAACCGTTGCTGTCGCGCATCCGGTCCGATCCCGCCGCGATTCCCGAGGAACTGCAGCCGCCGGCCGCCGCGTTTCTCGGCAGATACGGCCGTGAAGACGACGTCTCGTTTCTCACGCACTGGCTCGGTGACGGCCAAAGCGGGCTGATCATTCCGGTGATCGAGGCGATCGAAGCGCTGGCGCCGCCTGCGCTCATGGCGCATTTTCCGATGCTGCTCGCGTCGAATCACCCGATCGTCCGGATCCGGGCGATCGCCGCTCTCAGAAAGGTCGACGAGCAGGAAGCCGAGGCGCATCTGTCGGAGCTTCTCGCCTCACGGAAGAGCGAAGAACGGATCGCAGGCCTCTCGGCGGCGTTCGCCTTTCCCTTTCCGCGGATTCGCGAGTATGTGCTTTCCATCCTCGCGGACGAGCAAGACCCCGAAGTCCTGCACGGATGCGAGACCCTGCTCGCCAGCAACCCCGAACTCGACACGGCCCTCCGGATTCTCGACCTCATCGACACCGTGCCGAAGCAGCAGGCGGCGCGGCTCAGCGCCATCTTCAAGGAAATCAGCGTCTCGGCGGCGGCGGCGGGGCTGATCACAGGCCCCGATGCGCCGCACGAGGCGATTCTGAAGCTGTGGAGGCGCGAACGCCTCAGGAAATTCCTGGCCGACCTCGAGATCCAGATCGCGGTTGCTTCGGCCGCGCGTCGTGAGGCAATCGAGGACTGGCTGGCGAAGAACATTCAGACGCCCGACGTCGCCGCGTTCGTCGAGAAACTCGCGCTGAATCCGGCAACCGAAGAGGTCCACCGCCGGCTTGCCGATTTTCTCCCCCATTCACCCGGTCAACGCCTCGTCAAGGCAGCGATCGCCCCATCGAAGCTGTCCGAGCAGGAAAAACTGGACCTTCTGGGACGGCTGGATGCGTCAACATGGGAAAAACACGCCCAATGGGTCCGCGACGAGGCTAGGTTCGGCTCGCCCGCAACCCGAGCCCTCGCGTTCCGGAACCTGACGAAACTGAGCAGGGACGCCGAGGATATTCCCCTTGCGGAATCCGCCCTCCAGCAGGACGAACCGGATGCCCAGCTCGCGGCGTTCATCCTGCTCGAAGCTCGTTCGCCAGACCGTCTGGTTCCGAGGCTCTCCGACCTACTGGCTCTTCCCGACCCAAAGATCCGCGGCAAGGCCGTTCGATTCGCTCTGAAATGGGATGAACGGAAAGCCGTCGAGAGCATCGAAAAGATGCTCCGCTCGACAGACAAAACGCTTCGTGCCCAGGCGGTAAGCTGCCTGATCCTGGTCCCGTTCGACAAGATCGGGAACATTCTGCTTCGGGCGCTCGAGACCGAAGACCACCCCGCCATCGCCCGGCGGCTGATCGTCGTCCTGCTGACGAACCCCTCCAAAGAACTTCTCGAGCGCCTCGACAAGATTCAGGCGACCTCGAGTCCCGGCGTGACGATGCTGATCGCCCAGGCACGCATGGACATGTTCGACACCCTCCTGCGCCTCGGCGTCGAGATGCAGCAGCCTGCCGCGTCGCCGGCTCCGAAACGGGAAGCGGTTCCGCCGGAGGCGGGAGCGTCGGCCCCGGTCGACGGCCACCGGCCGTCGGGAAAGGAGCCGCCGGCAATCGCTCAACCGATGCAGCGCGAGATTCCGAAGCCGTATGCCGTGAGCGAAGTGCGTCAGGCAATCCGGAACCGCCAGGCCGAGCTCCGTTCCCAGCAGAAACCTCCCGAAACGGCGGAAACCGGTCTGGCCGGCCTCGTGCGACGCGTGCCCGTTTCCCTCGCCGCCGGGCTTGCGGTCATCCTTCTCGCCATCCTTCCGGTCCTTCTGCCTCGTTCGACGGGAACGTCGCCTCTGGAGATTTCCCCGAAGGGCTCTTCGAAGGCCGGTCGCGGCCAGGATGAACGGCGGGCGGAGGAAAAGGTCGACAGGCTGACCGGCATTCCCTCCGAATTTCGCATGGGCAGGCCATGCAAACTGACCGGCCGGATTCTGAAAACGATCGACAAAAAGACGTTCACGTTCGAAAGCGAGTCCAGGCGATATCGCTGCACCGCTCCGGCATCGCTTCCGATGCTTCTGGATGGCGAGGAGATCGTCGTCGAGATGCTTCCCTACCGCAACCTTCCGAGTGGTTTGATCGCCGCCGAGGTGATGAAAATCACCGCCGAAAAGCGATAAATATTACATCATTCCATATTGTATCGAGGATCATACGCCACGATGACACGCCAGACAGTCGGGACCCGGTCGCGGCCGGCCATGATATGCTTCGCCTTCGTTCTTCTCGCGATCGTTCTCGCCTCCGGAACGATCGGCTGCAGGATCATCCAGCCCTATTGGTCCGAGAACCGCAACGGAGGGATCCCCGGCCAGATCGGCCAGTATACGATCGCCGGAGGAGGCGCCCTCGATATCCGGTCGGACAATTTCAGACTCGTGATACCCTCCGGTGCCGCCGCCGACGGGACAACACTGAACGTCTCGATGGTGTACGAGCCGCCGGCTTTTTTCGGGACGACGCAGACGACGGGAAGCCGTGTCCTTCCGCCGGAGGGGTTCGTGAAACTCTCCAGCGCCTACGACGTGACGATTTCCCCCGCGACGGCCATCCTTTCCCGGCCTGCGAGGCTCGAGATCCCCTTCCAGCCAGACGCCCAGGCGCGCAACCATCCCGAAGCGATCCGCGTGGCATGCGAACACGCAACGACCGGCTGGTCCCTGCTCGTTCCGGCGGTCGACATCGACCATGGCCTCGCCGTCGTCGAAACGACGGTGTTTTCGCGCTGGATGGTCGTGCGGCCGATCGACACGAGCCGCACGTTTCCGGCGCTCACGATCTCGATGGAACCGGCGACGGCCGTCGCGAGCCACGGTCGGGCGTTCGGAACCAATCTCACGCTGACCCACACGGTGACGGACATCAACCCCGCCGGCATCGTTTCGAACGAGCTGACCATCGTTGGAGTCAACGGAGCTCTTCCGCCGGGAGAGATCGCGGGATCGGGTGAGTCGCGGGCGTTTTCAACGGACAGTCTCGGCCGGGCCATCCTCGCGATGAATAATTCTCCATATATCACGCAGACCAGCCAGGGCGCTTCCCTGATATATACTCTTCACTTTGCCATCGCCGGCCTCAACCCGGCGAATCTCGCCGACCGTCTTCTCATGCGATGGGTCATCAAACGATCCGATGGTTTTTCCTTCGTGCGGGAATTTCCCGTGTCGCTGATCGAGATGGAAGCGCCATCGTCCGGCGAAACCGGAGGAACACCACAGCTCATCGCGTTCGCCCCGGAGGACGGCGCCACGGATGTTCCCGGCTACACCCCCATCGAGATGACGTTCGATCTCGAGATGGACCGCGCCAGCGTGGTCGCCGCGACGACGATCTCGCCCTCGCCCGGCACGGCGGAAGCGGCCTGGACGGACAACCGGCATCTTCGCCTGACCTTTCCCTCCCCCTGGCCCGGCGATACGCGCGTGACGCTGAACCTCGCCACATCGGCGAAAAGCCTCGCCGGCAACGAACTGGGCAGACCCTCTACGTGGTCGTTCACCACCCGGGCATCCTCGGATGAGACATTGCCCACCCTGCTCTCGATCGCACCCGCGAGCGGATCGCTCCAGGTTGCGATCAACACTAGAATTTTCCTCCGGTTCTCGAAGCCGATGATCCACTCCTCCGTAGAGGCTGCAATCGCAGCCATCCAGCCGACCTTCGGCCAGTTCAGCTTCGAATGGTCGGCCGATCACACCACCGTCGGGATCCTCCCGGCGACCCTGTGGCAGGCCGAGACGGACCACGAGATAGAGATCGGAGCATCGGCGGCCGACACGGACGGCCTGACCCTTGGTCAGCCGTTCAGGTTCAGATTCCACACGTCCGCAAAGTCAGGCCCGACCGTCGTCATGGT
>JAKJFL010000216.1:0-5979 GCA_022704935.1 Candidatus Rifleibacteriota bacterium | reverse complement strand
GACCGGCGATATCGCGGCCCGCCTCGGCAAACTCGAAACCGACCTGCTCGGCCGGCGCATGGGCCGGTCGACTTCCCATCGGGCAGCGAATCTGATCACCCTCGTGTTCAAGGGCTCGACCGGCACCCCCTCGCTCGACATGAAACTCAACTTCCTGGAGTGGAAGGTGTTTCACGAGACGCGCGGTGGAAAACTTGCCGAGCGGATTGCGGCGCTCGATACGTCGATCGCAGGGCAGACGTCCTCCGAACCCCTAGCGTTTCGTGTGGAACAGCTCATGCAGATGACGCTCGACAGCGGCATCATCTCGCTGCATCCGGTGAAGATTCCTGCCGGAACGATGTTTCGCGTCAAGCTCACCGCACCCATCTCCAGTTCGGCCGTCAAGGAAGGCGACCCGGTGTCGCTGGCCCTTGCCGGAGATCTGCTGATCGATCGCTCCATCCTGGTCGTCAGCCGGGGCGCGCCGGTCGTCGGCGAAGTCGAAAAAGTGCGTCGCGGCGGCCGGTTCGGCCGCTCGGGCTTCATCAAGCTGCTGGTGAACGATATTCCCGGCATCGATTCGACGGGTATTCCGGTGAAAATCACAGGCTTTGCGGGAAGCGAGCTCGACCGCAAAAAACTGGGCATGGCGGCCGGCGCATCGGTACTTGGCTACCTCGCGATGGGACCGGTCGGTCTCGTCGGGGGCGCCTTCGTGAAAGGGCAGGATGCGGTGCTTCCCGCCGGAACCGAGCTCGAGATAGAAACCGTCTCGACGACCCAGGTGACGGGAATCGTCGTCACGAACTCGAACTGACACCAGAAAAGACTTTCGCGAGCGTCGCCGCCGGGATCTGCCTGGCGGCGACGCTCGTTTTCCATGGTCGGATACGAATTCGCTTGACATAACTTTAATATTAGATATTTTGATATTAAAGGAGTTGCGTGATGAGTACGCACTATGCCGGAAGCCGGAAGGAGACGCAGGCGCTCGACGCCTTCATCAAGCTGTTACGGGCGGCCGATTCGATATCGAGGCGCACGAGGGATGTCATATCGGCGGCCGGGTTGACCGAAAGCCGTTTCGGCGTGCTTGAATCGCTGCATCATCTCGGGCCTTTGAGCCCGGGCGAACTCGGGCGTAAGATCCTCAAGACGGCCGGCAACCTGACGCTCGTCATCGACAATCTCGAACGTGACGGGCTGGTCGAGCGCCGGTCCGGCCTGAACGATCGGCGCGTGAAACGGGTAGCTCTGACCCGTGCGGGGCGCGATCTGATCGAGCGGCTGCTGCCCCCCCATGCTGAGCTGATCGCCTCCGAGATGGCGGTGCTGACGTCCGACGAACAGATCGAGCTCGCCCGGCTGTGCAAAAAGCTCGGCCTGAAAAAAGATACTATCTGAAATAGAAAAGAATGCCAGGAGGAATTCCATGAAAACCTTGCTTCATATAGTCGCCAGCCCACGCGGCGAGGCTTCGTTCTCCTATCGCGTGGGAAACGCCGTCGTCGAGCGGTTCCGCCGTCAGCATCCCGACGGGAAGGTGGATACGCTGGATCTGTTCGCCGAGGAACTTCCACGGCTGACATTGAATACCGTTAACAATAAATACCGCCTGCTCAGCGGTAAGGAACTCGACGAAGCGACCCGGCCTGCCTGGAAACCGATCGAGGCCCATATCGAACGGTTCAAGGCCGCCGACGTCGTCGTCATCGACAGTCCGATGTGGAACTTCGGCATCCCTTACGTC
Organism: Candidatus Rifleibacteriota bacterium; assembly: GCA_022704935.1. Taxonomy (GTDB): domain Bacteria; phylum Muiribacteriota; class Ozemobacteria; order Ozemobacterales; family Ozemobacteraceae; genus MWAR01. The sequence continues at coordinate 4,247 of JAKJFL010000216.1, read as the reverse complement.
CTGAAACACTACTTCGATGTCATTCTCCAGCCACGCTACCTCTTCAGATATACGGCGAACGGCGTGGAAGGCCTGGCTGGCGACAAGCGCGTCGTCGTCGTCACGGCACGCGGCGGCGATTACGGTCCCGGGAGCGGCGGTGAAGCGATGGATCTCGTCGTGCCGACCCTGAAAACGATGCTGGGATTCATCGGCTTGAAAGATCCGACGTTCATCAACATCCAGCCCACGCTGGCCGGAGGCCCCGATGCCGCGCAGAAACGCCTCGACGAGGCGCTCGCCACGGCGCGGAGCCTGACCTTCTGATCATCCGGTGGTCGCGAGGTCGATTAGCGACTGCATTCCGCCCATGTGTGAACCTTCCCAGTAGACCTTTCCACAAACGGTGCAGCGGGCAAACAGGTCGTAGAGCTGCGCTGCCAGAGGCGGAACCCGGTCTCTGACATCGTTTCGCGATGCCGGCGCCAGCAGGCCGTTGCAACGCATGCAACGCGTGAACGGGGCGAAATGGCGCCTCAGCGACAGCCGTCCGACGACTTCAGAGAGTTGTCGGCGCGGCTGTCGCTCCCGTATCCAGCGGCCCCAGCGAACGCTGCCGTGCATGAGCAGCCGAATGTCGCAGGTCAGGATGAATCTGCCCTGGCCGGCCGCCGTCTCGACGATCTCGTGGTCTGAGTAACTGTTGCTATATAAAGTGTCGAATCCAAGCAGTCTCAGCCATCGCGCCAGTTTACCGAGATGCACGTCGAGGATGAACCCGCGCGCCGGCTCGAAAGGGGGTTTCAAGCCTCCCTGACACGGCGTGCCGCTATCGCGGGCATCCGGGAAAACCTCGACGCGGTCGCGAGGCACGAGGCGGCTCCTGAACGCAGCCTCCATGCCGTTGATCATGATGGCGTCGACTTCCGGATGCGGGACTCCCAGCCCCTCGATCACGTCCTTCACGGCCGGCGAACCGACAAGTTCGACGGACAGGTCGGCATCGCGCTTCCCGGGCGGAAGGAAATCCGTCAGTTCCCCGAAAAAGCGCACGTCGGCCGTGGGAATGTTTTTTGCAGCGTCCATATCCCCTATGATAGCAGGTGTGTGATATTCTGGGCCGATGCATCCGATCCTCTTTCAATATGGCCCGATCCGTATCGGCTCGTATGGCGTCCTTCTCGCGCTGGCGTTTCTCGCGGCGATCTTCTTCACGAATCGAGAGTTCCGCAAAAACGGTGCGGACCCCGCGCTGGCCTGGGATATCTATCTGCTGGCGATCGTCGGCGGTCTTGTCGGGTCGCGCGCGCTGTATATCATCGAGCTTCCCGAGCAGTTCCTGAAGGCGCCCCTCGCCACCCTGTTCGGCTCGACCGGATTTTCGGTCATCGGGGGCTATATTCTCGCGTTCATCCTCAGCTGGTGGCGGGTGCGCGCGGCCGGCGAGCCGTTCTTCCGGATCGCCGACCTGAGCGCCCCGGGAATGAGCGTCGGATATGCCGTCGGACGGTTGGGCTGTATCGCCGCGGGAGACGGCTGTTACGGGATTCCGACGTTTTCCCCATGCGCGATGCATTTCCCGAACGGCCTCGTGCCGACGCTCAGTGCCAAGAACGATCTGCTGACGTCGTATTTTTTGCGATTGTTCCCCGGACAGCCCGTGCCTCTCGATATTGGCGTCCACCCAACGCCTCTGTATGAATCTATATCTCACATCCTGTTATTGGGGATTCTGTTGCTTCCGTTCTGGCGTGTCGGTTCCGGACGCCGGCTGGCGTTCTTCTTCTGCTGGTTCGGCGTTTCCCGGTTCTTCGTCGAGTTCATCAGGCTGAATCCGCTCTCATGGCTCGGATTGACCAGTGACCAGTGGCTGAGTATCGTCATCTGCGCCATCGGCGCGGCCCTGTTCATCCGTGCCGGATATGTCGCTCCGCAGACGGAGGTGAAACCCGCTCCATCCGAGCCTGCCGCGTGAAAACAGGGATCGATGCGCGGCGACGCCACCTCCTCCGTGAAGGACGTCCCGGTGGAGGGCCCGTCGTCTACTGGATGTCGCGCGACCAGCGCGTGAGAGACAACTGGGCTTTGCTTGCCGCCCGGGAAGATGCGGCCTGGCGGGAGTGCGGTCTGACGGTCGTTTTCTGCCTTGCCCCGGCGTTTCTCGGTGCCGGCAGGCGTGCATACGATTTTCTGCTCCGGGGCCTGCGCGAGGTAGAACAGGATCTCAGGCGGCTCCGCATCCCTTTTCATCTGCTCGAGGGCGATCCGGCAGAAGCCCTGCCGCTGTTTCTCCGAAGCTCCGATGCCGCGGAACTCGTGACCGATTTCGATCCCCTCCGGCCGAAACGGGAATGGCGCAAACGTATATCGGAAACTATTTCCATTCCTTTCGTCGAGGTCGATGCGCACAATATCGTTCCATGCCGGCAGGTATCCGACAAACGCGAGTGGTCTGCGGCCACCCTGCGCCCGAAAATCATGCGTCTGCTTCCCGCGTTTCTTACGGAGTATCCGCCGGTCGAACCACTGCGCGGGAACGCTCCCTTGCCTGCTCCGGTCGACTGGGAAGCCGTGTCCGCGCGCCTTTCCTGCGATGAATCGATCGGTGTGGTTCCCGGTATCCTCCCCGGGCCGGTCGGAGCGGAGGCGGCCCTGGAGAGGTTCCTGACGCATCGCCTGCGCGGATACGCCGTAGCCCGCAATGATCCGAATCGCGATGGCCAGTCAAGGCTGTCGCCCTGGCTGCACTTCGGACATCTGGCTCCCCAACGGGCAGCCCTGGCGGTCTCCCGGACGATCGACGCACCGGATGAAGACCGGGCGGCGTTTCTCGAGCAAGTCGTGGTCCGCCGCGAGCTGGCCGACAATTTCTGTCTGTACGAGCCGAACTACGATTCCTTCGCGGCAGCCCCCGCCTGGGCGGTGCGGACGCTGGGCGAGCACAGAGGCGACGCGCGCGAGCATCTCTACGGATACGAAGCATTCGATGGAGCCGCCACCCATGATCTGCTTTGGAACGCGGCTCAGATGGAAATGCGCGTTTCCGGCTCGATGCACAATTATCTGCGGATGTACTGGTGCAAGAAGATTCTCGAATGGAGCGCGACCCCTGAAGAAGCCTGGGAGACGGCAATACGCCTGAATGACCGGTATGAACTCGACGGGCGCGATCCCAACGGCTATACCGGCGTTGCCTGGAGCATCGGCGGAGTGCACGACAGACCATGGAAATCGCGACCCGTCTTCGGATCGATCCGGTTCATGAACGAACGCGGCTGCAGGGGTAAATTCGATGTCGATGCATATATATCGACATGGCTGAAAACGAATCCGGCCAAAGCGGAGGGAAGGGTCAGAAAAGGTCGGCGATGACCCTGTTCGCGAGGGTGATTCCCTGGCGGGTCAGGGAGACGACCGTGCCCTTCCTGATGAGCGTTCCCGCCTTGCATTGCCTGTCGACCGCAGGTTCAAAACCCTGAGGCAGTCTACCGAATGTTTGCGCAAGCGCCTCGAGATCGAGGCCGTCGCTGACAAGCCGCAGACGGAGCATGACCGTTTCGCGGAACCGGTCTTCCACCGTAAGCGTTTCAGTGGAGTCGTGAGCGCCGGAAAGCCACTGGTCCAGCGGGGAGGATTTCGTGCGCCGGATTCCTGCTCGCGTGCCGACCGCGGAGGGACCGGCACCGATATACTCGCCGCTATTCCAGTAGTTCATGTTATGGCGACACCGTCCGCCCGGGCGGGCAAAGTTCGAAATCTCGTACTGCTCGAACCCCGCAGCCGCGAGTGCATCCGCAACCTCGAACAGCTCGTCTGGACCTATGTCTGCCGGATCGGGAAACCCGCCTTCGCTGACGCGTGCAGCAAGAGGGGTGCCCTCCTCGACCGTCAGGAAATACGCGGAAACATGCTCGATCGGGAATTCGCGCACGAGGCCGGAAAGTTGGGACGCGAGGGACGGTGCGCCGGGCAGGCCGAGGATCAGGTCGATGCCGACGCGTCCGGTCAGCGCCAGCGCCAGTGCAAGGGCTTCCCGGCCGGAGGAAAGGGTGCCCCTCCGTCCGAGGAGCTGGAGTTCATCGTCCCGCAGCCTCTGGAGCCCCATGCTCAGGCGGAGTCCCGGAATATCGCGCAGGATGGCTGCCGTTTCCCCTGACAGGGTTTCCGGGTTCGTCTCGACCGTCCATTCGTCGATGTCGGCACCGGAGACGGCCCGGGTGACGATCCGTATCAGCGTCGCGAAGTGTGCGGGGCCGAGGGAGGTCGGG
>JAKJFL010000215.1:0-5986 GCA_022704935.1 Candidatus Rifleibacteriota bacterium | reverse complement strand
CGCCCCGCCATCGCAACGACGAGAACCAGATTGAAAAAGCCTGTAACGGCAGGTTCTGATATACAATGGATGAGAGAGAACGTATAAAGGAGAACGCGAGGATGGACGGGCTGAAACGGATGCTGGCGACGATGCTGATGGGAGTGCTTCCGGTGAGTGTTGCGGGGCAGGAACCGCCGGCTTCGACTCCGAACAGCGGCGCAGCCGCCAGTGAGGCGGGAGCCTGGAAGCCCGACGAGAGGAAGCGGCAGGCACTGGTCGAGTCGCTTCGGGCCCTGCAGCGTGAACCTGACAATGTTCTGTTCCACAGCGCGATGTGCTACGACATGACGATGCCGCCCGCGTCGGTTCAATACACCTGCGAAACCTGCGGTGCCGTCACCGACCTGCCCTACCAGGGCCCGGGCGAACTTTCAGTGGAGCTTCCCTATCTGAAGCGATCGCTTCGCGACCTTCCCGTGAAGGTTACGGTCGATGCTTCGTCTCTCTGCTCAAAGTGCGGCGGCGGAAAACCGTGTGGTATAGTGCTAACTACATCCTGCGGCGAGTGTGGAAAGACGTTTTCGTGGTCCGTCTCGACCAGCGAGGAGAAAGACCGGCTTAAACTGCTGTTCATCGCTCATCCCGTCCGATTCTTCGACGCCGGTCCCAAGGGCATGGGAATGGACGGCACCGACGCGAAACGGGTGATCGAGAACGCCGATTACATCGCTTCCCGCCTCTTTTGCGAAGACTGTCGCAAGAAACTCGGTCTGACGGGAAAATAATTTTCCTTCTCTGGTCCGGCAGAATGAAAACCACCTGTTCGCTCTTAACCTGTCGAAGCCTGTCTTGAACTTGCCGAAAGGGGCGAGAGCCTCTCGTGCTTCGACATGCCAGCACGAACGGATACGCGAAATTGGCTTCTGTCATGCAGGAATCAGGAAACGGACTGTTTCTTCGAGATGAGTTCGCGAATTTCCTGGGTGAAGAGGCTGACGTCGCCCGATACGACGACGTCGAGGGCGTCGCCGGCATGCAGGATCGTCGAGCCGGAGGGAACAAGATGCCGGCCGAGACGCCGGATGCTCACGATGAGAATGCCTTCCGGCAGGCTGACCGAGCGGATTTCCCTGTTTTCCATCTCGGAGCCCTCTTCGACGATGAGATGCAGCTCCGACGGCTCTGCGAACAGGATGGGAGGGGGACCGCTCTTCCGTAGATCTTCGTTCAATAGTGATTCGTATACCGGTTTACCGCCAAGCCATTCGGAAATGTAGAACGCGATGAGCGAGGCGATCATCATCGGGAACAGCAGTTTGAAGTTGGCGGTCATTTCCAGGATCAGCACGATGCCGGTCAGGGGAGCGTGAACCACTCCTGAAAAGAAGCTGGCCATGCCGATGACGGAGAACATCGAGGGGGGAATCCCTGCTCCCGGGAAAACTGTGTTCCCGACCAGCCCGAACGCGTATCCGGTCAGACTGCCGATCGCGAGCATCGGCGCGAAAATGCCGCCAGGGACCTTCGCGAGATAGCTGACAACGGTCAGGAGGAATTTCCCGGCGAGCAGGAGCAGGACGAAGCTCAGGCCGAGTTTACCCGGGGTCGATTCGTTGATCACCATTTCGGCGGTTCCGTGGCCGGCGCCCGCGATCTCTGGAAGCCACACGAGAGCCATACCGCCGGCAAGCCCGGCCAGAGGTGCGAAACAGGCATCGGGAACCGATGCTAGAACGCCGTCACGCCGGACTCCCCTGATGAGAGCCCGCTTGAAAATAAACGCCGCCATCCCGGCCGCAACACCGAGAAGGGCGAACCAGGGCAACGCTGCGAGGGACGGGGTGGCATGCGCGAAGACGCGGAACGATGGAAGCTGGCCAGAAACGTAGCGGGCGAGTGTATCGGCCGTGATCGAGGCGGCGAGAGCCGTGACGTAGGGCAGGGATGTCAGCTCGAAATGGAGTTCCTCTATCACGAACAGGAAGCCGGCCAACGGGGCGTTGAACGCGGCCGAAAGGCCCGCGCCTGCGCCCACTGAGATCAGTAGCGGCGTCGCTTTCGTCGAGAGGCCCAACCGGTCGGCGATCATCTTTCCGACGGCGCCGCCCATCTGGACCGTCGGCCCTTCGCGGCCCAGCGAGAGGCCGGAGCCGATGGCGAGCACGCCGCCGACGAACTTCACGGGAAGGAGTCGCCACCAGCGTAGTTCGCGCAGGTTCATGAGCACGCCCTTCAGGTGGGGAATGCCGCTTCCCGATGCTTCGGGGCAGAATCTCGCCGTCATGCGGGCGACCAGGGTCACGATCGAAACGCAGATCAACAGAACAACGGAGACCGCCCACCAGCCGTTTTCAAGAAAGGGATGCAGCAGGCGTGATCGCAGGTGATCGAGTTCGAACAGGGACCACTGGAACGCGACCGCGACGATACCGGCGATGCCGCCCACCAGGATCGCCTGCAGAAGCTGGAAACGCCGTCGCTCGCGGGATCGGAACCCGGCAGTTGTCGTTGGTGCGTCTTGATGCTGTTTCATTCGTCGGCTTGGGGCTGCATTGTCGCTCACCTCACGCGAAATGCGCAAGAATTTTGCCGGGGGGAAACGCAGAATTTCATTTTGCATTTCATCTGCGTCATCTGTGGAATCTGCGGATTGGTTCCTTTTACACCCGGTAGGCGCTACTGTTTCCGGCGGATGGTGGTGCGGGTGAAGATGCCTTCGGGGGTGAATTCGAGCGAGGCGATCAGCTCCTCGAGGCTGTCGACAAATCGGTTCAGAGGCTGGGCTGTATCTGCGGATTCGGGCTGGCGGGATTTTTCCGGGGTGCCGTGGATGGAACAGATGATGCCACCATGGCCGGGCTCATCCCGGTAGACGCCGCCCTCGGGGCAGAAAGGCACGTAGCCGTTGATCCGCAGCGACTCGTCGCTCCAGCTCTCCAGCGGGATGCCCCGCAGGCGTGACAGGGCATACAGCGAGCCGAGATTGTTGAGACAGGCTTCGCGCACCTGCTCCTGCCAGCCGAGGCGGGTGGCCTCGGAAATTCGGTCGAATGCCTTGTAGCGAAGCCTGAACTCGAGATTGGCGGTGGTCTGAAGACGCTCGACCGGGCCGTTCAGCATTCGTTCGAGGACGCCGCGCTGGGTCGAGATCAGCAGGGCGCCGTCATGGATCGCGAAGAAGAAACGGAAGCGGACGACGAAGAGACCGAGCTCGAGCGTATGGTAACTAGGCTTTCCCGTTCCAAGGGATGTTTCGTAGGTGCGCAGGCGGAGCCCGTCGGAAAAGCGGGATTCGGAGCCCATCGAGTGACGCACCAGCTGGTCGAGAAACTCGCGCAGGAAGCGGGCCGCGAGGGTTTCGTCACGCACCTGGACAACGCTGAACACCGGCAGATTCAGGGAATACAAGAAGACACCGGCCAGGGCTGCCCGCGCGGGGTCGCGGGCCATGTCGATCATCAGGAGCCCCGAGGTGTCCTGCATGAACTCGAACCGGAGGTCTCCATCGACCAGGCCGAGAACGAAGCCGGGCCCGATCGCGCGCAGGAACTCATCCTTTGTCAGGGTCGATCCGGCGATCAGCTGTCGGATGGTTTCATCCCAGCCGGAGGTGAGCGTGTTGACGCCATCGCCGTTGAGTTTGCCGGCCAGGAGACCGATCGTCTTCGGATGAATGGGCAGGTCGAGCGACGCGGGGGTGCCGCCGCACATCGTTTTGAACCCGTCGTAGAGCGAGTTTTCGACAAGCGGCAGGATGCAGGTCTCGAGCGAGATGCCGTCGGTCGCAAGCCGGCCGCGGATTCCCACCGGGTCGAAGAACCTCCGCCAGTACTGTTTGTAGGAGTCGACGAAGGTCTTGTATTCGCTGATTTCCTCTTTGGTGACCCGGCTCGGCGGGCGTTCGATGATCGGTTGCAGATACCGCAGGCGGCCATGAAAACTGCAGGCCGGCTCTAAGGTGTCGGAGGCGAGCGTGAATGTGCCGCCTTCGGGGCAGAAGAGATACGACGCCTTCATGCAGTTGTCGGCGACGAGATCGGCCAGGGCCGGAGTCTTGCCGGGATGCTCGTCGGCATAGAGAGTGATCGCGTTCTGAAGGAGGCGCAGGCTGCCGATGCAGTGCAACTGGCGGCGGCGAGCGATCTTCCAGACCGGGCCGACCAGCTGGCGGATATGCGCGTCGGACAGATAGAGAAATACGTCTTCCGTCGCCGGATCGTGCGGAAATACCGTGCGCATGTAACGGTAATCGGCCGCCTGGGCCAGCGAGGGGTGGCGGCCGCGCCACACTGCGATGATGCGGCCGATGGCGGCGTTGCTGTTGGAGTAGACCGAAACCCCGTCGAGCATGCAGGAAAACGAGTGGAGATGACGATCGGGGGTCGTGAGGGCGAAAACCTGGATGCCGTCGAAGTCGAGGCGTTCCTCACGGGCCTGGGGGAACCGCTCGTGGGCCGCGGCGAAACGTTTCTGGGCCATCATGTCGAAAAGGGCCCGGTTTTTCACCGTGAACAGCACGGAGAGATCGGTTCCCTCGTGCAGGAAGGGGTCGGCGCCACAGATGGTGAGGTCGGCGATCACCCGGTCGCCGAACAAGCGCGTCAGCTCGGATGTTTCTAGGCACAGCTGATCGAGCAGCTTCTCCTTCACACGTGCGTCGTGGGCCGCGGCCTGGAGGGTGTGCAGGAGGCTGGTTCCCCACTGGTCGAGCAGATCGCCGAACGCGATCTGGCTGTTGATGTTCGAAAAGTGACAGGCGTAGAACTCGGCCGGAACTAGCCGGTCGAGTTGCACGCCGCGGGGCTCTCGGCCGGAGAGCATCGTCTCGTAGGGGTGTGACTTGATTTCGGGGCCCGACAGCACCGTGATCGGGTCGGCCTGGTCGGCGACTGTGGCCGATGCGGGCGGCCTGCTCATCCGGTCGAGCTGGAGCGCCTCCTGGATGGCGAGCGCCCCCGTGGTGAGGGAATACAGATCGGCGTCTGGAGTGTCGCGCCGGCGGAAGATCGGCACGCGGTCCTGCTCGGGTTCGTCGCGGATGAGGCCGAGCCGGAGAGGGACCTGGCGGGCCAGATACGAAAACAGGCTGTCGGCAGGAGTCTGGCGTTCCAGGACGATCATGCGGCGTTTCCAGGTGTCGAACCAGTCGTCCCGCACGCGCGGGTCGTCGGTGACAGTGTTCGCTGGAATCTCGAGGGTGATCTCGCGCAGCAGGCGGCCGTCGCGCCGGTCGTGCAGACGGAGACGGGCGGGGCCGGCACCGCGGCAGCGGCCGAAAACCAGGAGCGATGGGGTTTCCAGCAGGCTTTCCTCATCGGCTTTTCGGATCTGCTCGCGCTCGTCGGCTTCCGGCTCGATGGTGCCGTGGGCGTCGCACCGGACGGTTTTCGAACCGTGGGAATCCGTGACGAACCGGTAACGGCATCGGCCGGACGGACCGGAAATGCGGGAGTAAAGATATTTGTTTTTATATAAAGTATCGATATATTCCTGGTCGGAGCCCGTAAAAGGCTTTTCGTGGTCCATCCCGTACATCTCGGAAGCGCCCTGGAGGACCCGCATGTTCTGTCGGCAGGCGATGATCTGGGCTCGTGAGGAACGCAGATCCTGGCGGGAGCTTCCGGTGGTCACCTGGAACAGCATGCCGTCCGAAGGTTCGGGATTCACTTCTACGGCCGAGCAGTCCGCAAGTTCGCTCGGCGGTACGGTCAGCCGAAACCAGCCGTTCGCCCCCTCCTTGTGAAAGGCCGCTTCCCATGCCGCCGCCGGAGCGGCTGACCAGAAGGCCAGAATTCCGGCCAGAACCAGCATGTGTCTGATTACCATCGTGGTGTCTCCTCTCGATGTTGCCTGCAGATCCGAACCCGTTTCTCGCTTCCCATTCTATCAGGATCGATCCTGCCGTGAAATTCGCGTTCACAACTGCCGAATCACGGATATACAAAGATCGTTTCACACAGACACAGAGGCGCAGAGGTTGTTCTCGGACACATCCAAACAGTCT
>JAKJFL010000214.1:0-5995 GCA_022704935.1 Candidatus Rifleibacteriota bacterium | reverse complement strand
AGATGCTGCGGAGGTGACGGCGCATCGAGTGCCCGGTCGACCGAGTCCGGGTCCTGCTGTCGTTCGGTCTCGATTTTTGCCACTTCCTGTTCCAGCTCGCCGAGGCTTTTCTTCAGTTTCTTCTGGCGGGCGAGGAAGACCTTTCGCTCGAGAAGAAGCGTCTGGAGCATCGCGGACAGCGAGCTTCCCTCGACGACGAGCGCTTCCCGGTTCTTAAGCGTCTGCGCCGCGAGCTCATCGAGCCTGGTTTGCTTTTCCCGAAGTGCGGCGGCATCACGCTCGAGTTGTTCGCTCCTGGAATTCAACTCGGTCAGAAGGACCCTGTCGCCCTGAAGCAGATGGTGGACCATCTCGTATCTGCTGATGAACGCGTTGAGATCGCGTGCCGAAAAGATGCTCGAAAAGAGCGTGCTCTGGCGTACCCGGTGAAGATGAACGAGTCGGCCGCGAAATCGCTGACGTATTTCTCCCATGCGGCGCTGTCCGTCGTCGATCGCCTTTCTGAGATCGCCGATTTGTCCTGTGATCCGGACAGATTCGCTCGCGATCGAGTCGAGGCTTGTCTGGATCTCGGCGATGCGGGCCTGCTGCCGGCTGATTTTTTCCTCGAGACGCCTCACATGGCCGCGGGTGTCTCTGACCTTCACGTCGAGATACTCGATCTGGAGGCGCACGGAGTCGAGTTCGGTGCGCAGCGATTCGATCCGGTTCCGCTCTTTTCCGACGCGCTCCGGGGAGAATGTAACGGCGGCCGGGGCCGGTCCGCTCGTGCAGAGCAGGAACAGTGCGATTCCGGCCGCTGCGATCGTGGTGCGGCTCATGAAGGTTCGCGGCAGAAGGAGTTGAGGTCGCGCAACGAGAGCAGGCTGCCGGAGATGCCGAGAACGATGCCCATCATCATCAGCTTGACGGAGAGCTTGAACAGATACCCGAAACCGACCTGGACGGCGAAAAACGGCACGAGGACGGCCAGCCGGGCAAGAATGAACTTGTAACTCAGGAAGAGCATGAGAGACGCAAGTATAGCTCCTACTATTCCCTGAATGACGCCTTCGATCACGAACGGCCATCGGATGAACCAGTTGGTGGCCCCGACAAGCTTCATGATGACGATTTCTTCCCTGCGCATGTAGAGCGTCAGGCGAACGGTATTGTAGACGATGAACAGGGAGGCGAGACCGAGGAGCAGGATGACGAGCATGCTGCCGAGCCAGATCAGCTCCGAGAGGCCCTGGAACTGACGGTAGGCGTCTTCCCCGTAACTGACGCTCTCGATGGGGGAAAGGCCTTTCAGCTTCGCCAGCAGGGGCTGGAGATCGTGACTGCCCCGCATCTTGATGCGTATGGTGGGCGGCAGCGGATTTGATTCGCTTGCCAGGCCGATCTGAAGAAGGTCGCGGTCCGATGCGTCGGAAAACAGCTCGCGAAGCGCCGCTTCCGGCCAGACGATCTCGGCGCGCTCGATCTCTTCGAACTCCGCCAGGCGGAGCTTGAGGGCGTTGACGTCGCCGTGAGATGCTTCAGGGGCGAGAAAAGCCGTGACCAGCGACTCCTGCTGGAGTCGGTGCAGGAAACCCTCGGTGGTCGTGGCGGCGAGGAGGAAGGTGCCCATCAGCAGCAGCGTCACGGCGATTGTCGAGACGGTGATGAACGTCATCAGGCCCGCGCGCCGGCAACTGGTGACGGCTTCGGTGAAGAAGAACGAGAGAGAAGCGAGCATCAGGCGCGCTCCCGCCGGGAAAGGCGGACGTTATTCGTAGGCATAGGTGCCTCCCGGTTCGTCTTTGACGATGCGCCCCTCGACCAGCGCTACGACGCGCTTTCTCAGCTTGTTCACGAGGTTGTGATTGTGGGTCGCCATGATGATCGTCGTGCCGCGGGTATTGATTTCGAGAAACAGCTGCATGATCTCGTAGGAGATCATCGGGTCGAGGTTGCCCGTCGGTTCGTCGGTGATGAGGATCAGCGGATTGTTGACGAGGGCGCGCGCGATGCAGACGCGCTGCTGCTCGCCGCCGGAAAGTTCGTCGGGGAACATGCGCCGCTTGTGCGAGAGGCCGACCTGCTCGAGCGCCTCCTGGACGCGCGCCTGGATGATGTTGTCGGGCGTGCCGAGAACGCGGAGGCCGGAAGCGACGTTTTCCGAGACGGTGCGGCGCTGGAGGAGCTGGAAATCCTGGAGCACGATGCCCATGTTGCGCCGGAGAAACGGGACGCGCGATTCGGGCATGTCGGAGATGTCTTTGCCGTCGATGACCAGATGCCCTTCGGTCGGGAGTTCCTCGCGGAACAGCAGGCGCAAAAACGTGCTTTTGCCGGCGCCGCTCGGGCCCACGAGAAACACGAAATCGCCGCGCGGCACCGACAGGGAGACGTTGTTCAGAGCCCTGACGCCGTTCGGATAGATTTTCGTGACGTTCTGCAGTTCGATCATTTTCCCGGGCGATCATACCATGAAGGTTTCGCTCATTGCCATACTGATTCGCCAAATAATGTTGGAACTTGAGAGGGGGCAGTGTATGATTGTCGAGCTTGTCGGTATATCTCAGTGGAGGATCCGTGAATGATCTTCGAATTGCTGAAAATGTGCACTGAACGCGGCGCATCCGATCTTCATTTCAAGGTCGGATACCCCCCGATTCTCCGCATCGACGGCAGCATGCTGCCGCTGAAGATGAAAGAGATCGATCATGCGGACTACGAAAACATGCTGGAAGCGATTCTCGACGATTACCAGCTCACGAAGTTCATCGAGCACCGCAAACTCGATCTCGGCTACAGCTTTGCCAATGCCCGGTTCCGGGTGAACCTGTTCTTCGATTACAATGGAGGCAGCGCCGTGTTTCGCGTCATCCCCTTCCTCCAGCTGAACTTCGACGACATCGGGTTGCCGAAAGCGGCCCGCGCGATGATCGAGCGCCCGTTCGGCCTCATCCTCGTGACGGGCTCCACCGGCGCGGGAAAATCGACGACACTCTCCACGTTCATCACGCATATCGTTTCGCACAAGGCCAAAAGCGTGATCACGGTCGAAGATCCGATCGAATATATCTTCGGCGATGGAATCGGCATGGTCAGCCAGCGACAGGTGGGTGTCGACTGCCGCACGTTCGACGAGGGCATACGAGGCGCTCTCCAGACCGATGCCGACGTGGTCATGGTCGGCGAGCTTCGTGATCCCGACGCTGTCAACATGACGCTGACGGCGGCCGAATCCGGCAAGCTCGTTTTCGCTACCCTGCACAGCAACACGGCGATGCAGGCCATCGACCGCTTCGTGAACCTGTTTCCGCAGACGCAGCATGTCCAGGTGCTCAGCCGGCTTGCGACGACCCTGATCGGCATCATCACCCAGACGCTGGTTCCCCGAAAACTCGGGAAGGGGCGCGTCGCGGCGTTCGAGGTGCTGATGGGCCTGCAGATGATCCGGTCGCTGATCGCGGAAAACCGGATCCATCTCATCCAGTCGTATCAGGAGGCCGGCGGCGATACCGGCATGTGCACGCTCGACCAGGCGCTTGCCCAGCTCGTGATCTCCGACAAGATCTCGATTTCCGAAGCCCTGATGCGGGCCACGAATCAGACCACCGTGAAGAAGATGATCGAACAGGCCGGCGTCACGCCCGGCCCGGAGGGTGCCCACTCATGAAACCGAAGATATTCACGTATTTCGATCAGGCCATCGAAATGGGCGCGAGCGACTTGATGCTCAAACCCGGCTCGCCGCCGGCGTTCCGGCTGAACGGCCACATGGTCGTTTCCGAAGAGGATGCGCTGGCGCCGCAGGAGATGTATGACCTGTTCCTGCCAATCATCGACATCAGACGCCAGGAATCGCTTCACGGCACGTTCGAGTGTTATTCGATGTATCCGTACAAGCGCAAGGCCCGGATCCGCTTCTATCTCTTCCAGCAGCGCGAAGGGTTCGCGGGCTCGTTCCGGTTCATCAGCACGGCTGTGCCCACCATCCAGGACCTCGATCTTCCCGAGGAACTCGAGATCCAGGCGCTCAAACCGCGCGGCCTCTTCCTCGTCACGGGGCCGGCCGGCAGCGGCAAGTCGCATACGATGGCGGCGATGGTGCAAGCCATCAACAAGCGTTTTGCACGGCACATCATCACGATGGAAAACCCCATCGAGTTCGTGTTCACCCGTGCCCAGTCGATCTTCACCCAGATCGAGGTGGGAGCCAGCATCCCGACCTACCAGGATGCCCTGACGAACGCCCTGCGCGAAGACCCCGACGTGATGATGATCGGGGAGATGCGCGATCAGAAGACGGTCGAGATGGCGCTCGTCGCCTCGGAAACGGGACATTTCGTGCTCTCGACCCTGCCGACGATCGGCGCGGCCCCGACAATCGAGCGCATCGTCAGCTTCTTTCCGACCGACAAGCACGACGAGGTGCGCCTGCAGGTTTCCATGAACCTGGTGGGAATATTCTCGCAGATATTGATTCCCCGCGTCTCCCCCCAGCAGCGTGCGAGCGTGGCCTATGAGCTGATGATCGCCAACTCGGCGATACGGACGCTGATCCGCGACAAAAAGTATTCGCAGCTCGTCTCGACCATGCTGATGGCGAAGCGCGAAGGGTGCGTGACGCTCAAGCACTCGCTCACCAAGCTGCTGCGTGATGAAACGGCCAACCAGGAACTGGTGCGGGCAATGCTTCAGGAGATCGTCGAATGAACCAGATCGCCGTCGAAAAGATCAAAACCATGCAGGAAAAGGCCGCGGCGAAGTTGCTGCCCCTGCTCACAACCGATCTGCCGGTCGCCATTCGCGCACGGGCGGCCCTCGCCGTCGCAAAGACGCATGCCCCCGGGAGCGAGCAGGGCGTCATGGAATTTTTCAGGTCGAATCCCGACCTTGAGGAGTCGATCCGGGCCGTCGCCGAACTGGGCGGCGATGCCGCTCTTGCCGCCCTGATCGCGAGAGGCAGGGAAAAACGCGCCTTCAACCGCGACGTGATTGCGGAAGCGCTTGCGCGTTTCCGGACGCCCGCTAGTGCCGATTATCTCGTCGAGTTGCTTGGCGACGAGGATCGCCACGTCCGCTTCCAGGCCGCGAACAGCCTGTTTGCGCACGGAGGCCGCGACTCCGCCCTGGCCCTGTGCCGGTACATTTCCGACCCCGATGAATGGATATCGATGACGATTCTTCGCATCCTGTGCCGTATGAAGGAGCACGAGTCGATCCCGTTCCTCGCCGAGCAGTTCGCCAAGGATACGGATCTGCGCCGGAAAGCGCAGATGGTTTCGTTCCTGTCGATGTTCAGGAGCGTGACGCTCGTGAACATCTTCGACGAGGGGCTCAAGGGGAAGGATGCCCGCCTGAAAGCGAACTCGATCGAGGCGATCGGCGAGCTCGAACTCCCGTCGCGTGAGATCCAGAGCCGGATCATGCCGTTCCTGCACGATCCGAACAACCGCATTCGAGCGAACACGATTCTCGCCCTGGCACGCACTCAGGCTGAACTCATGCGGCCTGAGATCGTCCAGATGGTCGATTCCAGCGATATCCAGCTGAGGCGCAGCGCCGCCTACATCCTCGGCCAGATCTCGCCGGCCGGCAACGAGGATCTGGCGGCGAAGCTCGTCGTCGACCAGTCGGACGAAGTGCGGCGGCGCATGGTGCTCTCGCTGAAGAAATTCCCGCCCGACTTCGTTCGCACCCAGCTCGAACGCGTGATCGTCGATCAGAACAAATGGATCCGCAAGTTTGCCGTCGAGATGGCGGCCGGGTTCCAGGACTTCCCCAAACACCCCGTCATCCGGCAGTTCAAGCTGGAAACGGCATATCCCAACGTCGTTGCCTGCATGGAGTTTTTCGCGAAGCATCCCGACGAAGAAGGGGTGCGGCTGATCAGACAGCGGGTCAAGGACCCGCGGCATCAGGTCGTTTCGGGCGTCATTCGCAGCATCGGCTCGATCTTCGGCATCAAGGGGCTCCAGGCGCTCGCTCCCCAGATCAACTCCAGGGATCCCAAAATTTT
>JAKJFL010000213.1:0-5996 GCA_022704935.1 Candidatus Rifleibacteriota bacterium | reverse complement strand
ATCTGGAAGCATCCGGATGCCGTTGGGGATGACGCGCCGGTTGTCTATAGCAACTACTTTATTTTCTGTGACAAGGACGGACGGCCGATCGCCGTCGATCAGCAGACGGGCAAGGTGTTCTACAAGCACGATTCCGACGGATACAGGATCGCCGGCATCACGGGCAGTTCCCTCCTGCTCCTCGCGGCCGGCGGCACCCGAATGGATTACTGCGACCTCCCGACCGGGACGTCCTGGAGCGTCACGCTCCCCTCGCCCTTCCTCGGGGCGCTAGCCGTAGACGGCGCCCTCCTGTTCGCCGACGGCCGCAGCGTCCGATGCATCGAGGCCCGCACTGGCGTCATCCGATGGCAACGCGACCTCGGCAAGACGTTCGACTGGTTTGTTCATGAAAACACGCTGGGCATCACCTACAAGGACAACTTCCTCGCCCGCCACACCCGCGTGACGCTGTTCACCCCGGACAGGAACCAGACCGTCTGGACCGCCATGGATTCCGGCCGGTTCTACAAGCCGATGAAGTCGACGCGCGGCGATCTGCTCGTATGCCGCAGCGGCAACGTCCGTCTCATGCCCTATCCCGAACTCGCTCCCGGTCCCGAAGCGATCGCGACCGAAACCGTCGCGTCGACTCCGGAAAGAGCGTTTTTCACGATGCCGCCCGTCGCAACGTCTTCCGCGCCGTTCGCCTCCGCGACATTCCCGGCTCTTTCGGCTTCGGCCCCATCAGCGCAGCGCGGCCCGGAAGAATCGCCGCTTCCTGCAATGCCGGCTTCGGGGAAGCTCGTTCCCATCGCATCCCCCGCCGGGTGGTGAAATCAACTGGAGAACCGCCATGGTTGCCGAAGATTCGAATGAAAAGATTCGAACGTTTTACGATTCCCTGCTGGCCCTCGATCGCATCGCTCTGTCCAGACATCTGCACCAATATGTCCCGGCAAGCCAGCCGACCCGGTATGTGGAAGAGATAGTCGTTCCCGCACTTGAAGCGATAGGAAACGATTGGGAAACCGGGAAGCTCTCTCTGGCCGAAGTGTACATGAGCAGTCGTATCGCCGAGGAACTGATCGACAGCCTCTTCACGACCAAGCATCTAGTCAGGCGCGAGCAGCCACGTCTGGCGGTCGCGGCCCTGCAGGATTATCACCTGCTGGGAAAACGCATGGTGGCGACCGTTCTTCGCTCTGCAGGCTTCAAATTCGAGGATTACGGGCAGATCGATCTCGGCAACCTGATAACCAGCATGGAGCAGGACCGCATCGAAATCATCCTGATATCCGTGCTGATGCTGCCATCCGCATTGAAAATCAGGGAACTCCGCGAACGGCTTTCGCGATCGGGCAGCAGGGCGAAAATCATCGTGGGAGGCGCCCCGTTCCGTTTCGACGCCGGGCTCTGGCGCGAAGTGGGTGCGGATGCCGTCGGTCTTTTCGCATCCGACGCTCCCAGGCTGGTGGAGGCATGGCCGAGGCACTGGCGCAGCAGGAGAAAGGAGATCGGGCATGAACTCGTTCGAACGGGTCATGACGACCCTCGATCACCGCGAGCCCGACCGGGTTCCGTTTTTTCTCCTCCTGACCATGCACGGCGCCAGAGAGCTGGGTCTCTCCATCCGGGAATACTTTTCGTCTCCCGACAATGTCGTCGAGGGGCAGTTACGCCTTCGCCGCAAATACCGGCATGACTGTTATTACGGGTTCTGGTATGCCCCCCTCGAAGTCGAAGCCTTCGGTGGCGACGTCATCTTCCTCGAGGACGGCCCGCCCAACTCGGGAACCCCGCCTGTCCGTCATATCGAGGACATCGGGCGCCTCACCCCACCGAATATTGCACAAAATAGAAAGCTGCAGCATGTATTGACCGCCATTGCACGCATCAGGGAAAAATCCGGGAACGACGCGCCGATCCTCGGCGTCGTCATGTCGCCGTTCTCCCTGCCGATCATGCAGCTGGGTTTCAATATATATATTGAATTATTGTTCGAGCATCCGGACCTCTTCGATCGGCTCATAGCCGTGAATCAGGAGTTCTGCGTGAACTGGGCGAACGCCCAGCTGGAGGCCGGCGCCACGGCGATCTGCTATTTCGACCCGGTCTCCTCGCCGACGATCGTCCCCCGTGAGAAATACCTTAAGACCGGTTTCCAGATCGCGAAAAACATGCTCGGAAGCATCCATGGCGCGTGCGCCATCCACCTCGCATCGGGGCGGACGGTTCCCATCATCGACGACATCGTTCGGTCCGGGGCCAAAGTGCTCGGCGTGAGCTGCGACGACGATCTCAGATCCGTGAAGCGGGCCTGCGAGGGCCGCATCACCATCCTCGGAAATCTGAACGGAATCGAAATGCGCCGCTGGAAACCGACGGAAACGGAAGCGAAAGTGAAAGAGGCCATCTCGATTGCCGGCCCGGGCGGAGGCTTCATCCTCGCCGACAATCACGGCGAAATCCCATGGCAGGTTCCTGATGATGTGCTGATGACCATTTCCGAGGCCGTACACCGATTCGGCCGATATCCGTTGGCCGGCACCCTATGACGGACAAGATCGGCATTGCGGTCTGCAGTCATTTTTTCCATGAGCTGGAGGAGGCGATCCGCATCGCGGCCTGGGATCGCGTCGTTCCGCTGCGATTTCCCGCCCTTTGCGGAAAGCCCCCGCTGACGTTGGAAAAGCTGAAGACAGTATCGGGTCCTCGGTTCGACGCCTGTTCGTTCGTCCATATCCTTGGCGGAAACTGCTGCAGAAACATACGAACCGATCCGACCACCGCCACATCCGTTCAGGTTCACGTGTTCAACCCCTGTTTTTCGATGTTTGCCGGAGAAACCCAGATTCAGTCTCTTTGCGGCGAGGGGGCGTATCTGCTTACCCCCGGCTGGCTCGCCGTCTGGCGGAACCAACTCCGCTTCGATGGATTCGACCGCGAGTCGGCCCGTCAGTTTTACGGTGAATGCCTGAAATCCGCCGTTTTTCTGGAAACCATCGACAGTCCTCAGAACGAGGTCCTCGCGAGAGAATTCGGCGAGTATGTGAATCTCCCGTTCCGCACCCTGAAGATCGGCCTCGAGTATTTCCGTCTGCTCCTTCGGTGCATCATCGGCGAACGGGAATTGTCGAAGGCATACAGGATCTCCGAAGCATCCCTCACGGATGCGCGCAGCCGAATCGCGGAGTATTCCATGATGTCCGACATCCTCTCGCGACTGGCCAGATGCCATAACGAAGCCGATGCGGTCGGTTCCACCCTCGAACTGATCCAGACATTGTTCGCGCCTGGCCGGGTCAACTATTTGAAATGGGTAGGCGGCACTCCCGCGTCTGACGTGACGAGCTTCCCGCCCCTCGACGAAAGCGGCCGCACCGCTGCGCGGGCACGGCTGGCAGGCTATACGGCGGAGTATGGAAAAACCGAAGACGGGGAAGGATTTTTCCTGAGAATCTCGTGTCGCGGCGAAAACATGGTAACCATCGAGATGCAGGGGGTCGCCTTCCCTGACAATATCGATAGATATATGAACGCCGGTTTGTCGTTCGCCCCGGCCGTCGGGCTTGCGCTGGCCAACATCCGAGCCTATACGGAACTCGAAAACCAGCTGATGGAAAACAGGTCCCTCCTCACGACGCTCCAGAACGATATCGACGCCGCGGGAAAAATACAGCGAGCGCTTCTGCCCTCTCCCGACGAGAGATTCCCGCCTCTGGAAGTCAGTTGGCATTTCAGCCCGTGCAGCACCGTCGGAGGGGATCTGCTGAACATCGTCCGGCTCGACAAAAATCACGTGGCGTTCTATATTTTCGACGTAGCGGGCCACGGCGTTCAGGCGGCCCTCAATGCCGTTTCTCTCCACGAGATGATTTCATCGTTTTTACGGGGAGGAACCTGCGATAGAACCCAGACTCCCGAATCATACCGGCCGAAACGCGTCGCCGAACTGCTGCACGAGCAGTTTCTCGCACGGAAACTCAGATATTCCACTCTGACATACGCCGTCATCGATTGCAGCACGGGCATCGTGAAATACGTCAGGGCCGGGCACACGCCCCTCCTCCTGAAGGAGGCCGGGGGAACGCTTCGTATTCTGACGGACGGGGATTCGCCGATCGGCATGTTTCCAGACGGCGAGTTCGAGGAAAAGGAGCTTCTCCTCGAACCCGGCACTCGCCTGGCTCTCTATTCCGACGGCATAACGGAAGCGATGCGCTTTCCCTCGCTGGAAGTCTACGGTGAGGAACGGCTGTACGCCATGATGTACGCCACCGAGAAACTGGGCATAGACGAGTGCGTCTCCGAGATCATCCGGGACCTGAACCTCTGGCTCGGTGAAACCAAGCCGAGAGACGACATCAGCCTTCTCGTCATCGACATGGGAAAGGCCGGTTCCGCGATCTGAGTCGAGTTTGCCGCGAAGCGTCGTATCGTGGTAGAATACTGGCTCCCTGAGCGTTTTCCCTTGGAGGCAAGAATGAGTCACAAAGCTTTGACCGTCGGGTTCGATATCGGTTCGGTCAGCATCAACACCGTCATCTGCGCACAAAACGGCGACCTGCTCGCCGAGCTGCCCTACCAGCGCCATTTCGGCCGCACGCTCGAGCTGTGCGCCCGTACGCTGGCCCAGGTCGAAAAAGAGTACGGCCCCGAGAGCGTCTCGCGGGTCGTGTTCACCGGAACCCACGGCGAAGCCATCGCCAGGGCCATCGACACGTATTTCGAGATCGAGACGACCGCGCAGACGCGCGGCCTGCACAGGCTGATGCCCGAGGCCCGGTCCGTGGTCTCGATCGGCGGCCACGACTCGGCCCTCCTGCTCGTCTCGGCCGCAAAAGACGGGTTCCTGCTCGAGGACTTCAAGCTGAACGAGGCCTGTGCCGCCGGCACCGGCAGCTTCATCGACCAGCAGGCCGAACGTATTTTCTCCGATCACCAGGAGTTCGAGAAGATCGAAGACCCGCAGAAGCGCATCGAGGCGATTCTCCAGAAGTTCATCGCCGAAGGCCGCGCCTCCGACCACCCCGCCAACGTCGCCTGCCGCTGCACGGTGTTCACGAAGTCCGACATGATCCACCTGCAGAACAAGGGTATCCCGGTGAAACACATCATCGCCGGCCTTCACGAGGGCGTCGCGAAGAACTTCAAATCGACCCTCATCAACAACCGCACCCTCGTCGAACCCGTCGCGTTCATCGGCGGCTACGCCACGAACGACCTCGCGCGCACGGCGTTTTCCAAGATCCTCGGCGTGAACGTCGTCGTCCCGCAGCACCACACCGGCGTCGGCGCCCTCGGCGTCGCCCTCTCGGCCATCGCTTCGGGAAACGGTCGCGCGGTGCGCAGTGCCGAGATCGCTAATCTCAAGAGCGACGCGGCGTTCAAGGCCCCGACCGTCTCTCCGCTCTGCCAGAAGCTCGCCCCGTTCACCCCCTGCGGTGAATCGGCCGGGCTGCCGGCGGGCAAGAATACAATAGACGTCTATATGGGTTTCGACATCGGCTCGACGACGACGAAACTCGTGCTCATGGGCCTCGACCAGCGCATCATCTACAAACGGTACATCCCGACCGAGGGTCAGCCCGTCACCGCTATCAAGAAGTGCCTGACGCACATGAAGCAGCAGATCGACGTGTCGCGCGTGAACGTGCTCGGCGTCGGCACCACCGGCTCGGGCCGCGAGGTCGCGAATCTGTTCGTCGGCGCCGACGACGTCGTGAACGAGGTCACCGCCCACGCGCGCGGCACGACCCAGTTCCGGCCCGATGTCGACACGATCTTCGAGCTGGGCGGCCAGGATGCGAAATATACATCGCTCAACCAGGCCTTCGTCGTCGACTTCCGCATGAACAAGGTCTGCGCGGCCGGCACCGGTAGTTTCCTCGAGGAAACCGCCAACAAACTCGGCATCGACATCGCCGGCGAATACGAGAGCCTTGCGCTCGCCGCGAAGACGCCGTTCAAACTGACCGAGCGCTGCACGGTGTACATGGAATCCGACCTGATGT
>JAKJFL010000212.1:0-6026 GCA_022704935.1 Candidatus Rifleibacteriota bacterium | reverse complement strand
CGACGAGCGAAAAGGCGGCGAAATGAACCACGGCCGACGGGGCATATTCCCTGATCGTGCGGTCGATCGCGGCCCTGTCGGCAAGATCACCGCGAACAAAAGGGCCCCAGCGAACGTTTTCCTCGTAGCCGGTGACGAGGCTGTCGAACACGATCGGCGTGAACCCGCGTCGTTTCAGAATTTTGCATGTATGCGAGCCGATATATCCGGCCCCGCCCACGACAAGAACACGCTTTTCGGCAGTCTGTCCGTCCATGATACCGTCTCAGCGCTTGACCGGGCAGTTCTGCTGACAGCTGCCCATGTCGATTACGCTGTTGTCGCCGATGTTGATCCGCTGGGACAGCCCCGACAATTCGACCGAGTCGCCCACCAGCGAATTCTCGAGCATGACGCTCCGGAGCACGGAGTTCGCGTTGATGACGGAGTCTTTTATGATAGAATCCTCTATTTTACATCCGCCGGCGATCGAGACATGAGGCCCGATCACCGAATGATGCACCTGCGCCGTCGGGTCGATGGCGACCGGCGGGATGATGACGCAGCCTTCGACACAGTAATGGCTCCGAGTCGAGTTTTCCAGCAGATACCGGTTCGTCGCAAGCAACGTTTCGGGCTTGCCGCAGTCGAGCCACTCGTCGATCTCGGGGGCGCCGAGCTTCATGCCGTCTGCGATCATCAGCTTGAAGACTTCGGGAAGATAATACTCGCCCTTCACCGTCAACTTGCGCTCGATCGCCGTGCGCAGGTATTTCATCAGGGCCATCCCGTCCTTCAGATAGTACAGGCCGACCTGGGCGAGCTTGCTGACAGGGGTGTCGGGCTTTTCGACCATGTCGACGATCACGCCGTTGTTCATGACGTTGACGCCGAACCGCTTGTAATCCTCGACTTCCTTCGAGTAGATGAGCCCGTCGAGGCCGTCGCAGAGACGCGGAATGCGCGTAAGGTCCGTCACGAACAGCGTATCGTTGAACACGACCAGGACTTCATCGCCCGCCTTGATGCGAGGTTCGGCGAGCCAGACCGCATGAGCCGGCCCCAGCCGCTCGTTCTGGACGATGAACGATGCGTTCACCTTCGGATACTGCTTTCGCACGAACTCCTCGATGATGTCGCCGTTCTCGTCGGTGATGAAGATGACCTCGTCGACCTTGATCCGGCCGAGGCTCGCCATCACGTGTTCCAGGACGGTCTTCCCGGCCACGCGCACCATCGATTTCGGCTTGGTGTGAGTGTGTGGCCGAAGCCTTGTTCCCTTTCCGGCAACCGGCAGAATGACTTTCATCACGGCCTCCCGATCGATCGATATTCGAAGCCGAGCGTTTTCATGCGCGTCGGCTCGTAGATATTGCGTCCGTCGATGATGACGGGCTTTTTCAGCAGAGAGCGCATCCGCTCGAAATCGGGCCGCCGGAACTCGTTCCACTCCGTGACGACCACCAGCGCATCAGCCCCTTCGAGAGCATCGTAGCTCCGCTTCACATAGGCGATACGGTCGCCGAACGTTTTGCGCGCTTCGTCCATCGCCTCGGGGTCGTAGACGCGAACGGCCGCACCCGCGGCGAGCAAGCTCTCGATCAGCACGATGGCCGGCGCTTCGCGCATGTCATCGGTATTCGGTTTGAACGCAAGCCCCCACACCGCGATCGTCCGGCCTTTGATCTGGCCGTCCAGCGCCTCCCGGAGCTTCGCGAACAGCACCTCTTTCTGGCGCTTGTTCACCGCTTCGACGGCTTCGAGGATTTCGAGCCGGTAGGAATTCGCGTTGCCGGTCCGCACGAGCGCCTGCACGTCCTTCGGGAAGCAGCTGCCGCCGTAGCCTGCGCCGGGGAAGATGAACGAGTAGCCGATGCGCGAGTCGGAACCGATGCCACGCCGCACATTGTCGATGTTGGCGCCCACCTTCTCGCACAGGTTCGCGATGTCGTTCATGAACGAGATCTTCATCGCCAGCATCGCGTTGGCGGTGTATTTCGTCATCTCGGCTGATCGGACGTCCATGATCAGGATGGGCTTTTCCGTCCTGACGAACGGGGCATACAGCTCTTTCATCAGCTCCGCCGTGCGGGGGTCGTCACAACCGACGACGACGCGATCGGGCTTCATGAAGTCGTCGATCGCATTTCCTTCCTTCAGGAACTCGGGGTTGCTCACCACGTCGAAGGGCACGTTTTCTCCGCGCCGCGCCAGTTCCTCGGAAATGACCTTCCGGACCAGATCACCGGTTCCGACCGGCACGGTCGACTTGTCGACGATTATCTTGAAGCTCTTCATGTGGCGCCCGATATCGCGCGCCGCATTGAGAACGTAGGTGAGATCCGCCGAGCCGTCCTCGCCCGGAGGTGTACCGACAGCTATAAAAAGCATCAGGGAAGCCTCGACGGCCTCCTCGATCTTCGTCGTGAAATGCAGTCGTTCCTCGGCCTTGTTCCGCTTGACAAGCTCGTCGAGACCGGGCTCGTAAATAGGGATCTCCCCACGATTCAGCCGCTCCACCTTCTCCGCGTTGATGTCGACGCAGATGACGTCGTTGCCCGACTCAGCAAAGCAGGTTCCCGTGACGAGGCCAACATACCCGGTGCCGATCATGCCGATTTTCATGGTTTCAGAGGTTCCCTTCCGTGAATGAGCTGTTGAATACTTCCCGTGAGAGTGCCATAATACTACAAACATCACAGATGATAAAAACACTCGATCGCTACATTTTCAGCCAGCTCGTCGGGCCGTTCCTGTTCGGCTTTTTCATGTTCGTGGTCGTGATCGCCATCGATCCCTTGATGTCGGCGCTCCAGAACATCGTGAACGAGAACGTTCCCGCCACGACCGTCATCCGTTGGTTCCTCTACCGCATGCCGCAGGACATGATGTTCACCTTCCCCATGTCCGTTCTGCTCTCGAGCCTGCTCGTGTTCGGCCGCATGTCGAAAGACTCGGAAACCACGGCGATGCGGGCCGGCGGCATCAACTTCTACCGCATCATGGTGCCGGTCATCGTGTTCGCCCTGACCATCACGGGCATCAGCATCGTCTTCAACGAACTCGTCGTGCCTTATTCGAATCGGCGCGCCAACGAGATCCGCCGTGGGGAGATCATGCGGCTGGTCGACCCCGAAGCGACCGAGAATTCGATCATGCGCGCGTCCGACGGCGGTTTCGTCTACGCGAGAAAGGTGTTCGAAGCGGCTGGGACGATGGAGAAAGTTCTCGTCGAGTATTACGACGCCGGTGTGCTCATCCGGCGGCTTTCGGCAACGAGCGCACGCTGGCTCGGCACGCACTGGCTGCTGAACGGAGTCGTCGACCAGCGATACCGCGACGGGCGCCCAGCCTCCACGGCGACCATTCTCGAGATGCCCGTTGCCGGCATCAGGGAAACGCCCGCCGACTTTGCGCGCCAGAGCAAACGCCCCAACGAGATGAGCTACAGCGAGCTCAGCAAGCGCATCGAGACGTATGAACGGACCCAGTTCATGGAAACGACGGAGCTGAAAGTCGATCTCGCGATGAAGACCTCGCTGCCGTTCGCGAGTTTTTTCTTCGCGATCATCGGCGCCAGTTTCGGCCTGACGAGTTACCGCAGCGGTGCCTTCATCGGCTTCGGCGTGGCAATCATGATCATCTTCATCTACTACGTGCTGATGAGCATCTCGACCGCCCTCGGCAAGTCAGGGGTGCTTCCGGTCCTGCTTTCGGCCTGGATGCAGAACATCATCTTCGCCGTCGTCGGGTCGTATCTCGTTTCCAAGATCAATGCCTGATCCGCGCAGTTCCTCGATACGGTCGTTTCGGCAGGTGACGGTTCAGACGTTGCTCACCTGCGTTCTCCTGGTTCTCACGTTCCCCACCGTCTGCCGCGCGGACTGGGCGCCGGATATCCAGCTGATCGTCACGGGGAATCTCGCCGGAAATATCGCGTCCCTGTCGGAAGCGGGGGAAATCACGCCTGCCGGCTGTTGGAGCGTTCCCGAGCTGCTCCGGAAACTCCGCCGCGAGCCCCACACATCATCCCTCGTCATCGGCGTCGGCAACGATGCGGATTTCCGCTTGCCCCTGACGATTGCCGGCGGAGGGTCGGTCGAGCGCAGCTGGGCGACCACCGCCGGCATCGACGTTCTCACGCTCGGCCCCGCCGATCTCGCCGCCTGCGGAACCGCGCGGTCCATTCCCGGTGATTTGCTCAAGCGGATCTGGACGAATGTCTCGACGGCTACAGGCGACCAGGTTTTTCCCGGCTGGAAGCGAACCCGGATTTCGAATCGGAGCCTCACGATCGCCTCGTTCATCAGCCGATCCCGACTCGACGACGTTCCCCTTTCCCGATGGCGTCAACTGGTCGTCGAACCGCCTCTCCACGCGTTGCACCGCATGCGGGCCCAGGCCCCCGATTCCGACCTGAAGATTCTCGTCTGCCATCTCGATGACGACGATTTCGCAGACCTCTCCGGGGCCGCCCGCGCCGACGAGCTGCTGCTCCGGGTTTCTACAGATACGATCGAACGGCCGGCCGGCTTCGAAAAGCCATCAACTGGACCGGAAACGCATATTGTCGGGAATGGGAGCCGCTCGCTCCTCGTCATCCGCAGGTTTTCGGCCGAAGGCGGCCGAACCGACGTCGAGACACGACGCCTACCCCTCGGGAAGATGCGCACACCGAACGTCTCCCCCGCCCTGTCATCATTGGCTTCGACGCTTCATCGCCCTCTCCGCGTCATCAACACCCTCGAATATTCCGATCCTCCGCCCTACCAGCCGCTCGCAAATACCCATGCCGGGATCGTCCGGCGGGCCATGCGGGCCGACATCGCGCTCGTCGCGCATGCAAGCGGATCATCATGGTTCCGCGACCGCGTCATCACCCCGCTGTCGGTTTTTTCCGCCTTCGGAAACAGAAGGCTCCGCCTGTACAACCTTCCCGGCTCGGCCGTTCGTCAGTTGTTTTTCAAGCTTCTGCATGGTAGCTTTTCAAGTAGGATCGGCTCCGCCGGGATCGTTCTCTCCCTCTCCACGGGCATGCCGAAAAACCTCGTCATCAACGGGCAACCCCTCGATGAGCGAGGAGTGTACAAGGTCGCCGTTTCCGATGATCTGTTCGACGATCCCTCGGTCGTGGCCATTCTCGGCGAAAATGACGTTCCCGGCGAACGCGGCATGACTCTCTGGAACGCATGGATCGACGAACTCCCCGGACTTCCCCGCCCCTTTGAACTTGCACGATGACAAGGACGCACGATGACTCACCCAAACCTGCCGAAACGAACGCCTCCAGCTGTTCTTGCCTTCATCCTGCTGGCCATTTGCACCGCCTCGTCCTCGGGGGCTGACATCGTCATGTCAGATATCTCCACCCCGTCATCCGCCCTCGCATCGACATCCGTTCCCACGGCAACCTGTTCCGAAAAGCTCGCGAGCTGGACGCCGGACCCTGTCGTGACGGCCGAGCTCGCCTCTTCCCCACAGCTCCTCAAACAGAAGCTGGAAGAGGCAATGCGGGTTGTCGTGAAAGATCCGAAACTTCTCGACATCCGGATCATGGAATATTCGCCCGAGTATACAAGCCGGGGACGGCTCAAACAGGTGATCGTCAACACCGAGGGCGGAGAGGTCGACGGGCTGATTCTCCATCGGGCGTCGTTCGATTTCGATGACGTCCAGCTCGATACGACCAAGCTGCTCCGCGAGGCGAAGATCGACACGATTGCGGTCTGCAACATCGATATGGACGTGCTCATCCTTGAATCCGACCTGAACGCCTATCTGGGCGAAAAAGCTCGCAAAATCAAGGTCGACAACCCCCGAGTCGAGCTTGCGACCGGCCAGCTGAGACTCTCCGGTTCAACGAAATACTCGCTGGTCAAAGTGAATTTCTGGGCCACCGGCAACTTCCAAGTGCGCAATTCCCAGCAGATCTGGTTCCACGCGAACAAGCTGAAACTCAACAGCATGAGCATGCCGCGCGCGTTCGTCGGCACCATCATCAAACGGATCAACCCCGTGCTAAATCTGGAAAAGTTCCCCTTCCGTTT
>JAKJFL010000211.1:0-6034 GCA_022704935.1 Candidatus Rifleibacteriota bacterium | reverse complement strand
GAGATGGCCGTCAAGAGCCGCAAGTTGATCGACCCCGAGAGCACCTTCTGGCTGAACGTCCTCGAAGCCACTGGCCAGCCCCGCTCGATGCTGAACATCCCCAAAACCGCCGGCTGACCGTCAGGAAGCAACTCCCGGCCCATCGAGGAGACGGAGGGCGGAGGTGTGCAAGGAACCGTTTGAGGCGAGCATTTCGCCGCCGTTGAGGGGTGCTGGGCCGCCGGAGAAATTCGTGATCGTTCCGCCGGCTTCACGGACCAGGAGAAAGCCGGCGGCGACGTCCCACGGCTTGAGAGTCGTTTCCCAGAAGAAATCGAACAGACCGGCCGCGGTGTAACACAGATCCATCGATGCAGATCCGAAGCGGCGCAGGCCCTGCGTGCGCGGCATGACGGATTTGACGCGGGCGACGATCGCGTCGAGCGCGCCCGAGGGGTCGTAAGGGAAGCCCGTCACGGCAAGCGCTCTGCCGAGCTCCGTCTGGGTCGAGACATGGATGCGTTTCCCGTTTCGCCAGGCGCCGCCACCTTTCCAGCCGTAAAAGAGGTCGTCGGTGATCGGCTGGTAGACGGCCCCCGCGACCGGCTCTCCGTGTTCGCAGTAGCCGATCGACACGGCGAAATGGGGAAGACGGTGCGCGAAGTTCGTCGTTCCGTCGAGCGGGTCCGCGATCCAGACACGTTCCGCATCGTGCGGAGCGCCGCCGCCTTCCTCGCCCATGAACGGTTCGCCCGGGAAGATCCGCGACAGTTCTTCGCGAATGAGACGTTCGGAAGCATAATCGGATTCGGTGACGAGGTCCGTCGCCCCCTTGAATTCGATGGTGCTCGTGCCGAGAAAATTCGTTCGCAGGAGGTCCCCCGCACGAAGCGCGACACGCCCCGCCATGAGGGCGCGATATCGGTTGTCGTATTGTATATTCATGTATATTCCTGAACTTCGGAGGGATTCGCGCGCGACCGACGCCGCGGGCACCATTTCAATACGCGTCATTCCGTGATTCGTCAACCGTTTCCTGAAACTTCTCATCCCGACGCCAGCGTGATAAGCTTCATTCATCACCGACGGTGAAAGGAGACTGGGATGAGCGAGACGACGACGGGGAAAACGATCGCGATTCTGAGCGTTTCGGCGGGCGCGGGCCACATGCGCGCGGCGGAGGCCGTCAAGACGGCAGCAGAAACGTTTTTTCCAGGCGTGAAAGCGGTTCATATCGACCTGATGACCCTCGTCAACGACATCTTCCGGAAGATGTACGCGGAGTCGTATCTGACGATCGTCGAGAAGCATCCCTCGCTCTGGGGCTACATATATCGCAAGGCCGACCAGCAGGATCACGATTCGGCCATGAACAAGGTCCGTCGCGCGCTTCAGCGGCTCAACACCCAGAATTTCATGGCGAAACTTCGCGAGATCGATCCCGACATCGTCGTCTGCACGCATTTTTTGCCGGCAGAGCTGCTGTCGCGCGAGATCAAAAACGGTGGATGGAACAGGCCAACCTATGTCCAGGTCACGGATTTCGACATCCACACGATGTGGCTGCACGAACACATGACGGGGTATTTCGCCGCCACGGACGAAGTTGTGTTCAAACTCGCCGATCGTGGTATTCCAGCGGCCACGACACGGGCGACCGGCATTCCGATCATGCCGATCTTCTCCGAAACCCGCGACCGGGCGGCCTGCGCTGCCGAGATCGGCGCCGATCCGAAGAAACTGACATTCCTCATGATGTCTGGCGGGTTCGGGGTGGGGGGAATCGACTCGCTCGCCGAGCGTATCCTCAAGATTCCCGGCGAGTTCCAGGTCATCGCCCTTGCAGGAAAGAACGAACAGCTTCTCGGCTCCCTCAAAAAACTCGCATCGGAACACCCCGGCCGCTTGTTCCCGATGGGCTTCACCCGTACGATCGAACGGGTCATGGCCTGCGCCGACGTCGCGATCACAAAGCCCGGCGGTCTGACGACGTCGGAGTGCCTCGCGGTCGGCCTGCCGATGATCGTCGTGGCGCCGATTCCGGGCCAGGAAGAACGTAACGCAGACTACCTGCTCGAAAACGGCGCCGCCATGAAGGCATGCGACCCAGCCGCCCTCGAATACCGGGCGCGCTCGATCATAAAAGACCCAGGCCGAATAGATTCGATGCGCGACAACGCGAGAAAACTCGCGAAACCGCATGCCGCTCGCGACCTTCTGACGGCAATTCTCGGCTGAAAATAGCCTCGCAATGCTGTTGTGGGGCGGTTCTCGAACCGCGCCGGCGATACTTTGCAGTATGATATCATGATATATACTATTCAATTCTCTGAAAGACTGAAGCCGGTTATCGGAATCCTGTTCGTGGCGGTCACGGCGGTATTTTTCGGGATGGCCGAGACCCAGATCGAGGGGCCGAACGGCTGGGCGGCGGGGCTGCCGACCTGGCGGATCGAGAGCCACTGGCTGCTCGACATCTTCTGGGGCGGCCGGCCGATGACGGGGTATCACGCCTGGATTTTTTCGTTCATGGCGCTGGTGTTTCACTGGCCGGTGTTCGCAGACGGCTTCTGGTCGCCGAAACTCGAGGCGCGCATTCTGGGCAGTCTGATGATCTTCTGGATCATCGAGGATTTTTCCTGGTTCCTGTTCAACCCGGGGTGGGGGTGGGCGAAGTTCGCGCCGGCGTTTATCCCGTGGCACAAGAAGTGGCTGTTCGGACTTCCGCTCGACTACGTGACGTTCACCATCGTCGGCGCCCTGCTGATCGGCTGGTCATGGAGAACAAAGGCGCCGCCATCTGGCACAGGCCAGTGAAAGGTGGTATAGTGCGGATTCTCACAACCTCTGGAGCAGAATGATGGGCACCCGTTCAACATCCGTTGCGTCGTTCCTCGTCCTGGCCTGCCTGCAAGGTCTGGGCGCCATTCCCGTTTCGGCGCAGACAGCATCGCAGACGCCCGCGGCATCCGCACATGAAGAACTCGTCGTCGATGGGAAGGAAGCGGCGTTCATCGGCTCCGAGCCCGCGGCGCTCCTTCCTCCTTCGGATATCCCGGATGACATCGGCAGACCTTCAGCCGAAGACATTTCGAATCTCATCCCTGAGGCTCCCGGAAACGAACCCTCCATCAGCCTGCCCGATGTCGATAACGACATCGGCGATCTGATCATCCCACCCGCAACCGGATCTCCCGTTCCTGCCCAGGCTTCGTCGACACGGCCGCCCTGGCCATTCGAAAAGATGGAAGGCATGGAGCCTCTTCTGATAAGCGATGCCGAGATCGTTTCCATGGCTTCCGACGCCGAACGGAAAGAGTCCATGGCGGAACTCACGGGCCGACTTGCGATCGAGGAGCATCACGTCGCACGCCGCAAGATCCTCCGGCGCTGGGTTCTCAAAACGGCTTCAGGTGACCGGATTCCGCTTACGCTCAACTTTCAGCTCCTCTCGGCCGTCAAAAAGCCGGGCATTCCCGATGAAATCGTGAAGATCGTCGGCAAATGGACGACATCGGCATCCGAACCCCGTCTCAAGTATCTGACGGCCGACCGGATCGAAATGGTTGCGCCGACGGGCTCCGGAACGTCCGACATCGCTTCCGGCGCATCCGACATCGTCTCAGGGACTTCCGATATCGCCTCAGGGACTTCCGACATTGCGTCGGTGTCTTTCGATGTCGCTCCAGGCTCTTCCGGCGTCGGTTCCACGGCGAACATCGTCGCATCGTTGCAGGATCCCTCTTCAAACATCGGCTCTGAAAGCGAATCGACGGATATGACCTTCTCACCTGAAGTCGAATTGTCGCCTGTCATCGCTACGGGGTCCATCGAAACCGCGTCGCACCGGAACGTGACGGACGCGGTCATGATCGGGCGGTGAGCGCATTTTCCCGGGCTCCCGTTTTCCGATAAACCGCGCATGATTTTTCCATTTTCGGCGAAAATTTCAGAAGCGGACCGGCACCGATACGAGATCGATGCCGTTTCCGGGGCGTTTTACGGCATCTTCATCGGAATGATGACGCCGTTCATCCCGATCCTGATGAAACGCTTGTCGGCAACGCCGCTGGAGATGGGGCTGGCGCTGTCTGCACCGTATTTTTCGCTCGTTTTCGGCTTCCCGCTTCTGCGGTATTTCACGGGGTGGCGGGCGCTCGACATCATAACCATCCCGACCGCGGTGACCAGGCTCGCCATCGCCGGGGTCGGCTTCACCGACAATACCACGGCGATTCTGCTGCTGTATGTGCTGTGCCAGTTCGTCGAAGGGCTCGGCATGGGCGCCTACACGAGGGTGCTGAAGGAACTATATTCCGACGGTTCGCGCAGTCTCGCGATGGGATACGTCAGGTTTTTCATCGCGATGACGACGATCGTCGGCTCGGCCGTGGGCGGCTGGATGCTCGATTCCGGGTACAAAACGGCAATGTTCATCATCGCGGGCGTCTGCGGCATGCTGTCATCGGTCAATTTCAACCGCGTGCTGCCGCGCGATTCTTCGCCGACGTTCGCGACGGGCGGATTCAGCGTCGGGTCCGTTCGAACGACTCTGAAGGCCTCGGAAGGCTTTTACTGGCTGAACGTGACGATCATGCTGTATGGCTTCGGCAATCTGCTGATGCTCGGCGTGCTGCCGACGAAGCTCGTCACCGGTTGGCATGTGTCGAACGCGACGGTCGGGTATCTGAACGGTCTGACGAACGTAGTCCAGATGTTCGCCTACGTCGTCATCGGTCGCTTCATCGCGAAGCACGGCTCGCAGCGTGGTCTGCTGCTCGGGATGTTCGGCGGTCTGCTGAACCCATGGCTGTTCTTTCTCGCGCCGACGGCCGCCTATCTCACGGTGCCGTATTCATTCACCGGCATTCTCAACGTTGGCTTTGACCTGAGCTGGATGCAGCTGATCATCGCGTTCGCACCAGTCTCGGAACTCGCTATATATGGCTCGGTATATACATTCCTGATGGGCGTTCGCGGCATCGCCGCAATGTTGTTCTCGAACCTGGCGCTGTCGGCGCTCGGTGTCGACACGTTTCTCGCCCTCGCCGGCGTCTTCATGCTCACCGGCGTTTCCCTCGCCATCTGGAAACGCGATGCCTGGAAAGCCTGATTTCTGAAAAACCAAGCCGACGTCATAAACGCTGAATCGTGGCGAAACCGTGGTTATTTCATCACAAAGACACGAAAGCACGAGGAAAGGGCTGCAACTCACTTTGTGTCAGGTATGTTGAAATTCGAAGGATTCACCGCGGAGTCGCTGAGGGAAATGTTCATTATATCTTTTTTTTATTTCGCTTCATCCTCTGCGCCTCGGCGTTACGGCGGTGAAACGGTATTTTGTCTTTGTGTGTGAATATCGGATGATTTCAATCTGGCCGTCATCTGCCGATCGTGTCTTGTTTTGACAGAGGACTGATCTGAGAGTATATTCGGGCTGAGGACAGAAAAAAACAGTCCAGAAAACATGAGAGTTTTGAATGGGAGAGATCGATATGACGAAGCACGAGCAGTTTGCCGTTTCCGTTTCCAAAGAAACCCTCAGGGCCCTCGAGACCCTGGCCACGCATGAGGGCAAGACGATAGACGGCCTCATGCGCGATCTCATCACCTCGTATCTCAAACTCCAGGCCGCAAAAGCTGGGAAGGCGCCCGCCGACGAGGTTCACGAACACATTCTAGAGATCATCGAGTCCGCCACCGCCGTCGGGAAATAACGGAAGGCGCGGCCATGAAACAACTTCACATCGACATTTCGCTTCCCGAAGCCACCTACCGGGCCATCGAAGCCCAGGCGACCAAGGAGGGCCGGACCACGGACGATCTCATCCGCAACCTCGTTGTCTCGTACATCAAAGTCCAGGCTGCCAAGTCCGGCAAAACCGCCGGCGACATCTTCAACGAACTCGCCCTGTCGTACATCAAGGCATCGAGCGCAACCGAACACCTCCACCACGCAAAAAGATAGCGGCATAGATACAATAACAGGTTTACCGCAGAGAGATCAAGAAACAGAAGTTTTACATATATACATCTGTATTCAATGATCCATTAT
>JAKJFL010000210.1:0-6037 GCA_022704935.1 Candidatus Rifleibacteriota bacterium | reverse complement strand
AGCATCAGGTACATTGTCATCGCCGGCAAGCTTCATGTAGCACGGATCGGAATCGGCGCCTTCCTTGACGCCTTTCAGCGTCGGCATTTGCTGGGCATCGCCGACCAGGATGACGTGCGTGAACGGCTTGGTGTTGAATTCGCCCTGGAGATACGCCTTCACGGCCTCCGGCGTCGCGCCGCCGATCTCACCGAGCTTCACGACATGCGTCTCGACGCCGCACTTGAGCTTCCAGACCATCAGAGGCATGACGGCGTCTGCAAACTCGTCAGGGGTGACGATCACCAGCCGACCGTTCTCGCCGAGACGCTGCAGCCGCTGAGCCATGGGCGCGAAGTTGCGGAACGCTTTTTTGTATAGCGGTTCGAATACACTCGAAATGACGGAGTTCCGCCGCTGGCCCGAAGGGGCGCCCGCGACCCCGGTTTCGAGGCGAACACGGAAACTCTTGTAGACCCTGATCTGGTTTTTGACCGGATTGTATTGCACCGGCGAGAAAATCATCCGGACACCGCGCACATCGCGGAACACGAAAGGCTTTTCGATCCTGACCAGGTCTTTGTCGGCGGGAATCCAGGCATCACGCTCGTAGATCTTTCCGAATTCATAGGGAACCGAGGAAGGGTCTTCCGATCGCGACAGCGCCCCACGACTCGGCAGGATCGTTCCGTCGACCGAAATCGTCTCGAACGCGCTGTCGAAGACCTTCACCGACGGTTTCCCCTCGTTCTGGACCATGAGGAACGTTGAAATGACCGGCAGCTCAGGCTCGCCTTTCACGAGGGTCGGGCAGGCATCCGCCATGTACAGCGCCGTCACCGGCCGCCGCTGAATCTGCAGCTTCGTGAAACGAAGCGCCGGCACGGACACGGTCACATCCGTATTGAAGCTTCGATCCACGCTCACGTCGATTGCCGCGCCCGCCGCCGCGGCGACGGCGACCATCGCACCGCACACAGCCGCCCGCAGGAAGGTACCCATTGAGTTCATCCGAATGCCTCCGTTTCCGCTGATCGTGACGATCACGGACAGAATGAAAAAAACCGTCCGTTATAAGCAATTGAAATGCCATCGGAGTTTTCGGCTTTCCAGGCCTTCTCTGCTCGATTCCTGCCGGGAATGTGCCGAATTATCGGCATATCCGGCGAAAGATTCGATCATTTTCCCGAGTATGATAGGATACACACATGCCGATTACCGATACCGTGTCAGCGACCTGGACGGAGTTCGCCCGGCTGCTTCTCGAAAAGGGCAGCGACAGCGATCAGCAGGCCATTCTCAACACGATCGGCGCGCATGAGGGCCTCACCCCGCTCGACGCGGACCTTCTCCTGCCGATCGTGACGGAGCTTCTTCTCGATCCCGATCCGCATGTCCGTTACTTCGCCAGAAAAGCCCGCAACAAGCTCGACCAGCAGGTCTCGCCCCAGCGTCGCGCCGCGGAACTGGCATCGGAGGCGAAAAAAGACGCCACCACGGACACGGTCCATCTCACCCGCCAGGAAATCCTGCTGAACAAAATGCGCCTCGGAAGCCGGTATGTGGCTTTCGAAGCGATCGACCGGCTCATCGAAAGCGAAGTTCCCTCCCTGGCAGGCCCGATGCTCGAGTTCCTGGCCGCCGAAACGGATCTCTTCAAGATTTCCTTTCTCGTGAAGCGCCTTCCCAGATTGAATGACCCACGCATCCCGGCGGCACTCGAGCCATTTCTCCGGCATCACGATCCGCGGGTTGTCGCGAATACGCTCGAAGGCCTGAGCCTCTGTCGCACGCCGCATCTCCGTGATGAGTTCGTGCGGCTGACCGCCTCGCCGGACAACCGCGTGAAAGCGGCGGCCGTCCGCACGCTGTATGCCTACGAACCCCACCTGGCCGAGCGGCGCATCCAGGACATGCTCGAAAACCCCTCGATCGCGATGCAGGATTCGGGCGTCTACCTTCTGCGAACCATCCGCCCTCCACGGCTGAACGCACTCATGGAAATCCCCCTCTCGTCGAAATTTCCATCGATCCGCCTTCTCGCCCTCGAAATTCCGAAACACTCTCACACGCTCGAGGTGTCCGAACCAACGACGACCGGCACACCGCTCACCATTCACTACGCCGACAAAGGCCTCATTTCCAGCCTTCTCGTCGCAACATTCCTCGTGATGACATCGTCGTATTTTTCGGAGATCCAGTCGTTCCTGATTCTCCTCGTTCTCGGAGCGGCGCTAGCATCCACCGCAAAGAACCGGCCGAGTTCCCTCTTGCGGGCGGTCATCTCCACCGGCATCATCGCCTGCGGCATCTGGGGTGACGGCACGCTTCTCGCCGTTCCGGCGCTTCTCGCCGTCTGGCATCCGGCCCATCATTCGGAAGACGATCGTCTGCCCCGCATCTCGGCCTGGACATTCGCTCTCATCGCGACTCTCCTCGCGCAACTGATCACCGGGTTCTTTCCCGAACTGGCGGATATCGCAGCCCGGGCAGGCGTTGCCGGAGCCGGTCCGATCGGCGATTTTCGGGCCATCGCAGCCCAGGATGCCCGTTTCGCCGGTTTCATCTTCACGATTGTCGCCACCGCGAGCTACATCCTCCTCCATATCAACGAGTGGTATTCCAGCCCGCAGTTCCGGGGAGGAAACACCCGCAGGCTCCTTATTTTCTTCGCACTCGCATTGGGAGCGGTCATCCTCATGAGCTTCGGCCGCCTCTGGAATCTTCGTTTCAACCTTGTCTCCCTCGGAGTCACCGACCCGATACAACTTTTTCGTCTCCCGGGGAAATAGGCCGTACATATTTTCGCCATTCAGTGTACACCCGTCTTCGTCTCACACCCTGCCGCTCACGGAAACCGGGCTGTACACTTTACGAATAATATATTATGTAAACGCACGATTCTCGTGTACACCGCTTTTCCCATCGTTCCTTTTTCACAGGCGTTACTTAATCCTGAAAAAAAGCCAATTTTCGCGTTTCCGCGGTGGCGAGCCCGTCGAACCACGAGCAGCTCTCGCCCTCTTCGGCGAAAGTTCAGGGCGAACAGGTTGTTTTCGTTACCAGGACTCAATGATGCAGGTCGACGTCGTAGGATCAGGGCCCAAAAAAACGCCCGCCCACGGTGTACACCGCGTGCGGGCGTTCTTTCCGATTTCGGAAATCAGCGTCTGTTTCTGGCCGTTTTTTTCCCCCAGACGGCATACTGTTCGCCGCTCGCCAGGAGCTCGAACGCCGGACCTGGATTCCAGTCGTTTCGGCCGAGCTTCACGGCGAGGTTCTCATCGACGATTGCCGCATAGAGGTCCTGCTCGGCTTTGACGATCTCCAGCTTGCTCGTGGAGCGAATTCCGCATTTCCGACGCGCATCTACGAGCTTCCGGATGGGATCGCGAAGTTTCCAGTCGTAGACGTGTTCCCAGAAGAGGCAGGGCGTTCCCGGGTGGGCCAGGATGTAGGCATACCCCTGCATCACTTTTTCCGAGGGGAACGGCCAGTGGTTCTGCTGGGAACCGGTATCGTGATTGTCGAGGAAGGTGACGGCGCGAGCAGGCCACCAGCCGATCAGGCCGGACGCTTTTCCCTGGGAATCGCGGAGACGCCAGTATTCGCCGTTCACCGCGACCTGGAGGATGCCCTTGGTGGTGAAGTCGAAGACGGTCGCCTTGTCGCCGGCCTTGTCGAGCCAATCACACAAGACCTGCCGATGGGCGTTCTGGTCGGGGTTCAGGTAGGAGCCGTTGAAGGACATGTTCGTCCAGATTTCGCCGACCGAAAAATACGGCGTCGTCGCCTTATTATAGAGAGCGGTATATTCCGGACCGTATCCGCGGCTGAAATCGTATCGCCAACCTGAAAACCCCATTTTTTTGAGCCATTTCAGCCATTCGACGACGTCGGCCTGAACCGTCGAGTTCGCATGGTCGATATCCGGAGCCGGGCCGAAATTGTCGCCCGAATCGCGGCTTCCTCTGCCGCCATATTCGCCGGCGCAGATCATCTGAGCATCCCAACGGGCTTTCCCAGATGCGAAGTTGTAGATATTCCAGACGCCTCCGGAATCCTGGTGGCTGGCGCAGCGATGGTTGATCACGATGTCGGCGATCGGTTTCAGCCCTGCCTGGTTCAGCTTGACCAGGCAGGCGACGAGCTGGTCCTGGTCGCCGTAAAACGTCGGACTCTCAGCGGTTCCGACGTCGTAGTAGTCGCCCGGAAGATACCCCTGCGGGCTGACCGAACGCGAAACTGGCGGCAGCCATACCATCGTGACGCCCAGCTCGGCGAGGTCGGCGGCACGCTCGCCGATCAGCCTGTACCATTTACTGGGAGTGCCTCTCGACTGGGAATTCCAGCCAAAGGCCTGGATCATGATCTCCCTGTCGCCCGAGGCTCTTCCCGCCGCAGTTGCGGAACCGGAAAGCAGCGCCATGAAAAAAGCGGCGGCCGTCAGAATCGCAACGGAAAATCGTCGGAATCCAGTATTCATCTCAACCCCCCGGTACATACGCTCTTTTAAGTATATCAAAAAGAACAAGGGGGATGGTTCCGTCATTTTTTCAGGCGACACCCGCATTCACGGCAGAAAGCGTCGTCTCCGGACACGGCGTTTCCGCATTCAGGGCAAAAAGTCTTCTTCACGATTTTCGCCCCGCATGCGGCGCAGAACTTCCCACCCCCGGTCTTTTCGCCGCAGGAAGGACAGACCAATTGCTTATCGGTTTTCACATCGATCTTCCTGCCGCGGGCGCGGCCTTCTATCTCCGCCGCCTCGACCGCCGCATCCACTTCACCCCTGGCCTTGGCGGCCCCGACTTCCGCATCGACATCCGGGGCGCACTGCAGGCACAGACCGCGCGAGACGTTCCAGCAGCGGTCGCAGACATATTGGGAACACTTGCCGCACCGGTGAAAATGGTGGCAAGCCATCTTGATCGCATCGCGGAACGCGCTGTCCCGGGCCGTTCCAAAGCCGGATTCGGCCATTCCGTCCACCATATCCCCCACTCCACCGAGCAAACCTCCGAGGAGTTCGGATGCCTTGCCAAGCCAGCCTGAAGCCTGACCCCGCCGGTAAGGGACGAACGGTGTGCGCCATGCGTCATTACAGCATTCACACCGGAACTCGAACTGAAATCCAGCATTGACGCCGGATTCCCTGGAAAGATCTTCGTAATTGTCGCCGAATTTGATTTCTTCAGACATAGGTTCCTATCCGCGTTTCAGAAACATCCCTGAAGCAATTTTTCCATGTTGGCTTCGAGGCCCTCATCGGAACACAGGAGACCGATGCGGATCGATGTTTTCACCGGCTCGGAGCCCCAGGGCCAGAACGCGCAGAACATGATCAATTCAGGCGTGATGTCGAGCCTGAAGAGGGTCTGATCGCGCCTGATGCCGCCGACGCCTTTCACGAACCCGTCGAACCAGTTTTTCAGCAACGCCGACTGGCCCGCCGGCTTGTACGCCGGCCCGAATCTTTTCTCCACAATGGGCTGCAATTTCTCGATGACGTTAGACTCCGCAACCCCCGTGTAGAGCAGCGAACCGCACCCGTCCGGATGCCGCCGCACCGCGAACTGTCGCTTCAGTTCATCTATCAACAGAAGAGCTTCTTTGATTTTCTTTATGGCATCCTGCATGTATTGCTCATTTCACCTTAATATAAACGACGCCAGATTGAATGTCTCCAACATAGAGATAAATTGGCACTATAGGATCTTCAATCCAGGAAGGATCTAAAGGGTTTGAGAATGAAATTGAAGTATCACCCCAAGAAGAAAATGAATCAACCTTTGTTCCATTGATCGTGAGATATGTTTTATTTCTTCCTCCACTCTCAGACTGGGATGATCCAAAATAGAGCCCAGTCAACGTAATAGGTGCATACTGGTCATAACTAGTCGTAAGTGACAGCGGATTGATTTCAGGGGCTTTAATTTCCCAGGAAATTTGACTATACGTTTTATTGTTAACAGAAATCGCAATAGTATTGAACCCAACTGAGGCATCTGTGGGAATCCTAAAAGTGAGAGCGTTTGATGAAATCCACTGTGGAATA
>JAKJFL010000209.1:0-6082 GCA_022704935.1 Candidatus Rifleibacteriota bacterium | reverse complement strand
CAGTTTCATCCCCACATCCAGGGCGATCCGCGTCGTATCCCGGTTGAATTTTCCGTAGGGCCAGGCAATCGCAAGCGGCGAGGTTCCGACGATTCCCGCAAGCGTATCGCGCGAACGCTCGAGATCTGCGGCAACCGCCGAAGCGAGCGACACCGGCGCCGGGGCGAACGCGTTCCAGATGCGCATCATGTCTGTATGCAGGTCGTCCGTATGCGAGCCGAACTCGAAGAGGCCGGAACCGGCCATTTCCCGGATCTGGTCCCGCGAGAGATACCTCGTGAACTGAGGCTTCAGGCCGATCCGCGACGTAACGACGAACACGGTCATGGGCACGCCGAGTTTCCTCGCGACGGGCAGAGCGTGCCGATACAGACTTTCATACCCGTCATCGAACGTGATCAGGACGGGTCTTTTCGGCCCTCTCTCCTCGCCTTCCAGGAAGGCTTTCGCCTCTTCGAGCCGCACCGGAGTGAAGCCGTTCGCCAGGAGTTCGGACATCTGCGCCGCAAACTCAGCCGGGGTGCAGGATACGTCGGACGTCGCCGGGTCCTCGATATGGTGGTAGACCAGCACGGCCAATTTTTCCGAGGGTCTGGCAAGCGAGGTCCCGAAGACAGCGATGAGACCGGCAGCAACCAGGACGGCTAAAAATGTCAAAACGGGCGCCCCCCGAGGAGGAGCGCCCGCATGTCCCATCGGTGTATCAGAGACCGGCAGCCTTGCGGATCGCATCGACCTTGTCGAGCTTTTCCCAGGGCAGGTTCAGGTCGGAGCGACCGAAGTGGCCGTAGGCGGCGGTCTGTTTGAAGATCGGGCGGCGCAGGTCGAGGTTCTTGATGATGGCGCCGGGGCGCAGGTCGAAGATCTCCCAGATCAGCTTCTCGATCTTGCGCGGGTCCATCTTCTCGGTGCCGTTCGTGGTGACGTGGACCGAAAGAGGCTTCGCGACGCCGATGGCGTAGGCGATCTGGATCTCGATGCTGTCGGCGACGCCGGCGGCAACCAGGTTTTTGGCGATATAGCGACCCATATAGGCGCCCGAGCGGTCGACCTTGGTCGGGTCTTTGCCGGAGAAGGCGCCGCCGCCGTGCGCGGCCATACCGCCGTAGGTGTCGACGATGATCTTACGGCCGGTCAGGCCGGAATCACCGTGGGGCCCGCCAACCACGAAGCGGCCGGTGGGGTTCACATAGTATTTGGTATTTTTATCGAGCAGCTCGGCCGGGAAGCAGGGTTTGATGATCTGGGTGACGATGTCCTCGGACAGCTGGGCGTGGGTAACATCGGGGTTGTGCTGGAGCGAGAGAACGACCGCGTCGACGCGAAGGGGCTTGCCGTCGACGTATTCGACGGTGACCTGGCCCTTACCATCGGGGCGCAGATAGGGCAGCTTGCCGTTCTTGCGCAGCTCGGCGGAGCGACGGCAGATCAGGTGAGAGTAATACAGGGGGGCGGGCATCAGCTCGGGGGTCTCCTTGACCGCGAAGCCGACCATCATGCCCTGGTCGCCGGCGCCGATGTTCAGGTCGGCATCCTTGTCGGTGCCGTCCGCGGACTTGTTGACGCCCTGGGCGATGTCGGGCGACTGCTCGTCGAGCGCGATCATGACGCCGCAGCTCTTGCCGTCGATGCCCCAGTCAGAGTTGGTGTAGCCGATGTCGCAGATCGTCTTGCGAACGACCGACTGCACATCGACGTAGCACTTCGTGGTGATCTCGCCCATGACGAAGGCGAGGCCGGTGGTGACGGCGGTTTCGCAGGCGACACGGCCCCGGGGGTCCTGGGCGAGAATCGCATCGAGAACGGCGTCGGAAATCTGATCGGCAACCTTGTCGGGATGCCCTTCGGTGACGGATTCGGACGTAAAGAAGAACCGATCGCTCACGGGAAGCCTCCATGATGAGGGAATTTAAGGTGCGGCGATTATAGCAACGCCCCTCCCCCCCGTCAAGACAAACCGTATTTTCCCCCGGTACAGACCGGCGGCGACCTCCCGGTGAGGGAAGCCGCCGCAGCCTTGTGCCGG
Source organism: Candidatus Rifleibacteriota bacterium (assembly GCA_022704935.1). Classification (GTDB taxonomy): domain Bacteria; phylum Muiribacteriota; class Ozemobacteria; order Ozemobacterales; family Ozemobacteraceae; genus MWAR01. The sequence goes on along the minus strand of JAKJFL010000209.1, from coordinate 4,056 downwards.
AGCCGCTTATTTCGCGATCCCGCCGTTCGCCTGTGCCTGTCCGGCGGGCGCGTTCATGAGTCGCACGACGTTCTGATAGGCCATTTCGTAACTGAAGATGAACCCGACAACACTGGTAATGAGCACCAGGATGGTAGCCAGCACTCTCATGCGCAACCACCTCCTTGTGACCCCGGCGAAACCCCTATCGGCAGGAATCGCGGATCGCTTAAGGCGGTTCAGCGGGAAACGCCGATTTCCGCCGCGACCTCATTCCAGGGGCGGCTTTCGGTGACGGCCTTTTCGATCGCCCGGCCGGCTGGGCAGGCCCCGAGCAGGATCGCACCGCACACGTTCCCGCCCGCGACGACGATCTTGTGGTATACCCCATCGTCGGGCCTGGCCGCGATGACATGTGCTTCCGCCGCTCCGTTGGCGCACAGAGTCCCCTCGAGGTCAGCCTCTCCGATGCTGAGCAGGTCGACTCCCGTAAGCTTCAGCCGGAAACTCTCCGGCGGCAGTCCCAGGGAAACGGTCTTTCCCGCCATGCTCTGCCCGGCGCGGTTTCCCCAGTGGCGAGCGGCAAGCCAGGTGCCCCACATCTTTCCGTCGTGCTCGATATTGTCGCCCGCGGCGAAGACGCCGTCAACGTTCGTGCGGCAGGCCGCATCTACCCGGATTCCCCGGCCGCAGTCCGCACCGAGCTGTTTCGCGAGATCGAGTCGTGGCGCGACGCCGGCGGAGACGACATACACGTCGCCGTCGAGCGCATCACCGCCCTGGAGTCTGAGGTGCCCATCACCCAGGCAGTCGAGCTTCGCCCCGAGATGGAATCGGAACCCCTGCTTTTCGAGAAGCCCCTGCAGGATCGCGCCGCCAGCCGGGTCGAGCTGGCGCGGCATGAGTCTCGGGGCAAGCTCGACGAGCTCGACGGCCAGTCCCAGTTTCGTGAGATGGAAGGCAGCCTCTAGACCGAGCACACCGCCGCCGATGCAGACGGCGCGTTTCTTTCCCGCGGCCGCGGCCCGGATAGCCTCGGCGTCGGCGGCTTCGCGAAGCACGAACAGGTTCCTGCACCGCTCGCGCCCCGGGATCGGCGGCATGAAGGCATTGGAGCCTGTCGCGAGCAGGAGGGTGTCCCAGCCAATCGTTTCGCCGTTGCCGAGCCGGATCGTGCGGGCCTTCGCATCGACCGACTCGGCTTTCACGCCCAGCCTGACCTCGATGTTCCGCTCGGCGAATTTCTGCACGGGCGTCATCACGATTTTCTCGATCGTCACCTCACCGGAAATGAGCTCTGGAAGGCGCGTCCGAAAGTAGACGGGCCACGCCTCGCCGGTCACGGCAACGATTTTTCCGGCGTATCCCGAATCGCGCATCGCAACCGCGGCGGCGGCACCAGCCACGCCGTTCCCGATAATCACCGTCATCTGTCCGTTCGTCGTCATCCTCCGCGTTCCTCCTCCGTGTGATTGTACAGTTTCGCGAATGTAAGTATACATCCGTTATGTTGAATTCTCTTGAACCATCACGAAGATACAAAGACCTTTTCACCGCCGAGGCACAGAGGCGCAGAGATTGAAAAAATGTACTAAGATATTTTCCTCGGCGTCTCAGCGTCTCCGCAGTGAATCGTTCGAATTTCAACATACCAGGCATAAAGCCTTCCTCTCTCGACGTCTCTTTCATCGTTCTTTGTGCCTTAGTGCCCTGGTGGTGTGACAATCTTCGCGGGTCTGGCATGGCCGCGTCTTCATGTCATGTTTTCCTGCGGCGCGTTTTGGCCGAGGGAAACAGGACGTTGTTCAAAATGAGTCTGAAGCCGGCGGCGTTCGCCTGGTAATCGCCGAAGTTTTCTTCCGGCGTGTGGCCACCGTAATAGCAGAACACGCCCTTGCCGAGGGTGCCCATGAGATACCGCACCGAAACGCCGTCGTTGTTTTCGGCCAGGATCGTGACATCCTTCTTCACGAGCGACTTGCGAAACGACGAGGTCTCGCCGCTGAAGCCGCGGATCTCGCGGTTGTGGTTCTGGTTTAGCAGGCACGGGATCGCATCGACCTGTGCAGAAAACTCGAACAGGCTGAAGATCGTGCCGGCGCCCGCTTCCGGCACGTCGATGTCGGAGTATTCGTGCGACGAGTCGGCGAACACGGTGAAACCACCGAACGCGAGGCTGCGTGCGTAGTTGAGCGCCCCGGACGGGTCCGCGACGGGCGGATCGCCGTCGAAGGGGGTGTCGACGATGTCGTTTCCGTCGGCCGCGAGCGAGATGTCGAGCGTCTCGGCTGCGGAGCACATGGCGAAAAGAAAACCCCCGCCGGAGATGAAATCGCGGATCTTCGTCGAGACGGCCTGCTTCATCTGCCAGACTTTCGCGTATCCGCGGGAGCCTGCCAGATTCGCGTCCTGCTCGTCATATCCCCGCTTGTGGCTCTGACCGGTGAAATCCTTGTGATGGATGTGCAGCCAGTCGATGTCCGCCAGTTTCCCGTCCAGGATCTCACCGTCATAAATTGATTGATATTTTATTCCGACATGATCCAGCAGTTGCGCGACGACGTCGCTGCCCTTTTCCCTTTCAGATGCGAGATAGATACCGATGCGAGGGGCCGTCTCGAGCGGAACAACATCCATGTTCTCGTCCTGGGCCGTCGTCAGGATCGCGTCGAAATCGGCCTTCGCGAGCGGCTCGACGTATACCTTCGCTGCGGCGGCCTGGCGCCGGATCGCGGGATCGTCGGGCAGGATGAAGCTGCCGCCGCGGTAGTTGAGGGCCCAGAACACGTCGTTCGCCTTTCTGTCGAGGGCCTGCCACACGAGGCCGTAACTCCGGCAGAAATCCGTCTGGGCGATGTCCATGGGCACGAGCAGGGAATCGGCTCCGAACGAGGCCGCAACCATGCCGGCCCACGATATAATAGCAATTAATATACGAGCTATCTTCCCGACTCGCGTCCTTCTCATTTCACACCCTGCCGCGGCCGGCCGAAAAAGAACGTCAGCGGCCGGTCGAGCCGTGCCGCCCATGCCGCTTCCGAATGAACGGCACCGACGTCGGGGAACGAGCAGAGGTCTCTCCCCTCCCTGAATCCACGGTTTTCCAGGATTTTCGTCATTCTGTGAAAACCGCGCCAGATGGGAGGTTCTAGGTCGCCCGCGTCGAGATAGAACCTGACGGGAGCCGGAGGCAGATCCCCCTCGTCTGCCAGTCTGAACATCCGACCGCGGTTGAACCAGAACGCGGGCGACAAGCAGGCCGCCATCGAGAAGACATCGGAACGAAGCCATCCCAGCTGGAACGAGAAGAGGCCGCCCATGGAAGAGCCGCCCACGGCCGTGTGTTCGCGGCCGGGCTTAGTGCGGTAGGCCGCATCGACGAAAGGCTTGACGACTCCGGTCAGGAACCGCGCGTATGCCTCACCCTTCGGACGGAAGAGGTTGTATTCCTCCATCCGGTCCGGCGAGTTCGCGACGCCGACGATGATGAACTCCTCGATGATGCCGCCGGTCATGAGCCGGCTGGCGGTCTCGTCGAGTTTCCAGTCCTGCCCGCAGAACGAGGTGGCGGGGTCGAAAAGGTTCTGTCCATCGTGCATATATAGCACGGGATATCGTTTCCGCCCGTTCCGATAGGAAGGGGGGAGCCAGACGATTATGTCACGCGGATACTCGAGGCCATCGCCTGTCATGCCGGGATGGAACCGCACATCGCCCCTGATCGGGTCGGCCTCGGCGGGAAGCTTGTCCATCCAGTCCATGACGCGGGCTTCGAACTCGCATGCCGGTCCTTCGATCCGGAACGCCCGGTTGTCAGGCGGAATGTTGTCCGGCGTTTCCGCATAGACCGCCTGGGTTTTCCAACTGCCGCGTGTCACCTTGAACTCGGCGACGGTTCCGGCCGGTGCGGCGAACCGGCACTCGTACCGCATCCGGTCGATGCGTTCGAGTTTCACCCGGTCGGGCTTCCAGTCGCCCAGCGCCGGCAGGTTTCCTGCGAGAAAGACGGAACTTCCCCGCGGCAGGGGAGCGGCAAGGCTAACATGGATCGTGACGGGAACCATCGGCGGCCGACGG
>JAKJFL010000208.1:0-6101 GCA_022704935.1 Candidatus Rifleibacteriota bacterium | reverse complement strand
AGCTTAGGATTCGCCGGCCCATAGACGGCTTCGAACGCTTCGGCCCAGCCCTCGATGTAGGCCATGCCGAGATCGGTGATATAGGGGGCATCGTGGCCGTTGGTGGAAATGCGCTGGATGGCCCCGAACGCGCGGCCATACAGGTCGAACATGATGCCGTGGGCGTTCTCGTGGCCAAGCACGAGGTCGAGCGTGTCATTGTTCAGGGCGTCGTTCACCGAGAACAGCTTCTGTCCGTCGGATTCGATGTCGAGCACGCAGATGCCGGACGTCTCGAGGCCGAGCCGTTTGCCGGTCTTCGCCTCGACTCGCTCCATGCCGAGCGGAATCATGCAAGGGCCGGGCGTCGGAACGAAGGAGGGCAACGGCGACTTCTCGAGAATGACCAGCGACGAGCCGGCCTGCTGTGACAGAAAATCGTTGATCGCCTGCTTCTGCTCGGCGGTAAGTTTGTCTTCCGGAACGTTTTTGAGCATCTTGCTGACAACCTGGAATTTCAGTTGCCGGGCGGTCCGACGCAGTTTCAGAGAATCCTGCATCTCCTTGCTGCCCTTGAGATACGGCATGACGGTCGTCGCATGATAGCCCTTCGGATTCCCCGTCGTGACCTGGATTGCATCCATTCCAAGGGCGTTGAAGAGAAACCCGACATCGTTGATCTTGACGGTCTTCGGAAGATTCAGCATCTTCCCGAGCGTGCCGGTGATGATGCCGCTTCCGCTGGTGACCGGCGTGCAGATCGTGAACGCATCGTCATGCAGGGGATCGTTATCGGTCGAAACCGTCGTCGGAGCAGTGCGCGCATCGGCGGCACATGCGAACAATCCGGCGACACAGGCCGCGAGAAGGGGTTTTCTGAGGAGCTGAAACATGGACGACCTCCCTGAAAAGTGAGTTCTCAAGTCTTTCTATTATACCAATTTCCGTCGAACCCGCCAGAGTACCTACGCACGCGTTTCCAAACCACATCGGGATATCCCACTGGCATTCTTCCTGCAAGATCGTATGATCACCCCCCCTGACAACCGGCAACCTTATCTTGTCTTGAAACTCCACTTCATCACTCATACAAGCAGGCGTATCTGCCGAATGGGGGGAGACATGAAAAAGTTTTTCCTGACGGCATTCTACATCTGCATCGTCGTATTTTCGTCTTTTTTCTATTTTGGCCCATATAAATTAAAGAACCCCGATTATCTCTTCTGGGATATTTTCGGCAAACCCTGCACGTTGCCGATTTTCGAGCAGCATATCATGCACGATCCCCAGCGCAGCTTCCTGATCAGGGGCAAACAGGAAACGGACATCCGCAACCGGTTTCCATTCCTGTCGGACGGCGACCGCTTCGCATCCGACTCCGTCCGAGGTATCTACCTCAACAGGCTGAAGAAAGCCGATTTCAAGGGACGCGATGTTAAACTGCTCTGGTATCCTTCCGATGGCGACTGGGGCGTGGCGCTCATTCTTCTCGACGGAAAAGGCCACCGGTTCGAGTTTTACAAACCCTGACGCCGCCCTCACGACACTCGTTTTCCGATCAAAGATCACAATCCCGCCCCCATGAGAGGGCGGGATTGTGGTTTCGAATCGGGATTCAGACGACGGATTTTTCGCGGTGGAACTCTAGTTTGCCGCGGAAACGACGGACATGCAGGTCGTCGATCGGGAGGGAGGTCTTTCCCTTGGTGACCTGCTCGGCGAGAAGTTCGGAAACGGCCGGAGCCAGCATCAGGCCGTGGCCAGAGAAGCCGTTGGCCTGGTAGAAGTTCTCGACCTCGTCGACGGGGCCGAGAACCGGCTGGGCGTCGGCGGTCATCTCGTACAGACCGGCCCACTGGCGCACGATGCGAAGCCCCGCGAGCTTCGGGAACAACAGCGTGAATCGGCGGCTCATCTCGAACATGAAGTGCATCGAGCTGCCGACGAACGTGCCGACCGGCTCGTTCGGGTCGCCCATGCCCATCACGACGCCGCCGCTGTGCTCCTGGCGTGCGTAGAGACCGATGCCGAAGTCTATGATCATCGGGTTCCAGAGTTTCTCGACCGGCTCGGTCACGAGAATCTCGTGTCGGTACGGATCGACCGGGATCTCGACGTTGAGCATCTGGCCGATCGTGCGCGAGAAGCTGCCGGCACAGTTGAACAGAATCGGCGACTCGTAGGTGATTCCCTTGTCGGTCATGACGAAGAACACGTTGCTCTTCTTCATCAGGCCCGTCACGTTCGTCCAGAGGTGGATCTCGGCGCCCAGCCGCCGCGCGGCGTTGGCGTAGGCCTGGGTCAGCAGGAACGGGCTGATGTGCCCGTCGGTCGGACACCAGGTCGCGCACTCGATCCTATCGACGTCCAGATAGGGGTTGATTTTCTTCGCGTCGGCCCGGTCGACGATCTTCACGTCGAGGCCGAGCCGCCGCTGCATCGCGACGTTCTTCTCGAACTGGGCCGTTTCCTCGGCGCTGTGCGAGAGAATCAGATACCCGCCCTGGAAGAACTCGGTCTTGTAGCCCAGCTCCTCCTCGATGTGCTCGAGACGCCGCACCGACCTGATGGCCAGCCGCGTGTTCGCCTCGGTGCTCCACTGCTGGCGGAAACCGCCGCCGCACCGGCCGGTCGAGCCGCTGGCGAGATACCGTCGTTCGATCACGCAGATGTTCTTCATGCCGGCTTTCGCCAGCTCGTATGCAGTGCTGACCCCAAGTATACCGCCACCTATAATAATCGCGTCGAAGGAAGTCTTCATGCCTTCTTCCCTCCCTTCGCGGCGGTTTTCTTCGCGGCGGCCTTCGCGGCCTTTTCAGCGGCTTTCTCGGCGGCCTTCTTCTCGGCTTCCAGCTGTTCCGCATACTCGTTCATGATCAGTTTGAATGGAACCGGCCGGTTCGGCGGCCGGAAGGTCGGCGGGTAGATTTCGCCGGCGGGCTTCTTCAGCTCGCGGCTGATGATCTGCGACACCAGACGGCGGCAGGTGCGGCCCTGACAAGGCCCCATCCCGGCGCGCACCAGGCGCTTGATCTCGTCGATCGTCGTGGCACCCTGGCGGATGGCGGCGATCATTTCTTCCTCGGTGATGTCCTGACAACGGCAAACGATCTTCATCGTCCGGTCTCCTTCCTCACGCCACCCTGATCGCGCGCACTTCGAGCGCGCGGTCTTTCGGGATCTCGATGGTCACGACATGCGTCCTGTCGAACTTCTTCGCCGACAGCACCTTGAGCACCTTCGCCTCGCACACCGGCTTCCCGGTGCGGTCGAGGCCCCTGACCACCTGGCCGACCTTCGGCACGGGCTGCATCTCGTAGGGCAGCGACAGGGCGGCCGAGCGCTGGGCGTGGGTCATGTCGAGAACGAAGATCGCCAGGCCGGGGCAGCGCGGCACGCAGAGGCCGCAACCGATGCAGCGCGCCGTATCGAGAGTCGGACGGTCGGTGATGCCGGTCTTCATCGATATCGCCTTCGAAGGACAGGAAGAGACGCACGGGTCGCACGGGATATCCTGCAGGCACTCGATGATCGCCACGGGCCCCTTCTTGAACCGCTCGTCGGTCGGAAGTACGGTCGCGAGTTCTTCGCGGGTGATGATTCCGTCGTTGATCAGCATGCCGCAATCTCCTTCTCGATCTTCTCGCGACCCCAACGAATGCGCTCACCGGTCGAACCGGACCGCAGCGTCCGCAGCTCGGAAACAGCGTCGGAAACGACTTTCGTCGCCTCGTCACTCACGCCGCGAACGCTCTCGGTCGCGCGCGCTCCTGCAACGCGGCCGCCCAGGATCGCCGTCGTGGCTTCCTCGATGCCCGAGGCGTCGCCCGCGACGTAGACGTGTGGGTTTGTCGTGCGCATGTTGACGTCATGCAGCGGAACGAGGCCGCCCAGCTCGCCGACGTGAACCATCTTGCAGTCGGCCTGCTGGAACAGCTCGATCAGCGGCGAAAGGCCGACAGCAAGACAGATGCAGTCGCACTCGACGTCGAACTGGGTGTTGGGCACCATCTGGAACTTCTCGTCGACGCGGCACAGCCGCGCCCCGGTGACGCCATCGGTTCCAAGGGCGCTGACGATGGTGTGGCCGGTATAGATCGGCACGCCGAGGCGGCGGATCTTGCTGGCATGCACCAGGTAGCCGCCGATCGTCTGCATCGCCTCGACGAGGCCCACGACCTGGACGCCGGCCTGCATCAGCTGGTAGCTGACGATCAGGCCGATGTTGCCGGAACCGACCATCAGGATTTTGTTCCCGGGCCGGATGCCGTGGACGTTCATCAGGGTCTGGACCGCGCCCGCGCCGTAGACGCCGGGCAGGTCGTTGTTCTCGAAGTTCAGGCTGTTCTCGACGGCGCCTGTGCAGACGATGACGCGCTCGAACGTGACCTTCTCATACCGTTCCGGCGAGAGGATGCCGGCCTCGGTGTCGCCGTAGAAGCCGACGACGGAGGTATTGAGAAGGATCGTGAGATTCTTTTTCAGCTCGGCGGCCTGTTTCAGCAGTTCCTCGGCGATCGTGAAGCCGCGGATGCCCGCATCGCGGGCGCTGCTGCCGAAGAACCGGTGGGTCTGCTTCACGAGCTGGCCGCCCAGATTCGGGTTGTCGTCCACGAGCAGCACCTTCGAGCCAAGCTGGGCCGCGACGATCGCGGCGGAAAGGCCGGCGGGACCACCACCGACGACCAGAATTTCCGTCTTTCTGCTCATGGCTTGATCACCCCGTGGCCTTCCTGGCGGTTCACGACCATGCCTTCCTTCAACGGCGTGATGCAGGTCATGACGTTCACTTCGCCGTCGACCTCCATCATGCAGCTCGAGCAGCGGCCGATCGCGCAGAAGAATCCGCGCGGCCGGTGTTTGTGCGGACTGTGCCGAAGCAGCCGGACACCGGCTGCGTGCAGGGCTGCGGCGATCGGCTCGCCTTCGAACCCCTCCATCTTCTTCCCCTCGAACGTGAACGACACTTTTTTCCCTTTCTTGAATGACAGAATGGGATGATCGTCTATTCGCAGGCTCATTCCTGTTCCTCCTTGGCCGCCCGTTTCGGCGTGAAATGCAACGGCGACCGCCGCCATGATAGCACACCGTCTCAATCCTGCACGAAATTCCCGATGTAGCATGGAAATATGGTCATGGCCGAACGTTGGTCGGGTTTGAAACCCGCCCCTACAGAAACATGGCGATGGAGATGGGCCTGTGGTACGTTTATCTGAAACGCGATCACTCTTGGAGATGACGATGCAGACCCTTTCACGAACCACGCTGGCACTGATGTTCTGCGCTCTCGTCGCCGCCCTGCTGTGGCTTCCCCCGGTAGCCGACCTGGAACGATGGAGCATCGACCGGCGATTCGCCTGGCGCGGCCCGCGGGCTCCCCTGTCCGACCTGGCCATCGTCGGTATCGACGATGCCTCGGTGCGCGCCGCCGAGCGCCCGGGCTATCTCTGGAACCCCCTGTATGCCGAATTTCTCAAGAGCGTCGCCCAGGCGTCGGCATCGACCGTTCTGCTCGACATCGTTTTCAAAGCCGGATCGGATCTGGCTCTGCGCGAGTATATCGGCCGGTTTTTCGCAGATCGCGGTTTTGAAATTCCTTTAAATATATTACGCCAATTCAGCCTCGACCAGCCGCTCCGGGAGGCCGTTCTGACCGCTGGCCGGCTGGGTCTGCGCATCGTGCTCGGCTACACCTGGGAAAAGGGCCAGCCGCTGACGATCGAGGACGCGCTGCTCCGCTCCGTCCCCTTCGGCCAGGTCGGCTTTTTCAACGTATCGACCGACCCCGACCGCTCGATACGCTCAGCCGTCCTGTATGGGCGTGAACCCTCGACGAACCGACTCCTGCCCTCGATCGACCTCGTCGTCGCGAGCCTCACCCGCCCTGGACTCTTCACCCTCGACAAGGATGGAACGCCCACCATCGCCGGAGAACCGCTCTCCAATGCAGATGGAGAACGCGAGGCGCTGATCGATTTCGCCGGTCCCGCGGGCACGATCCCGATCGAATCCTTCAAGGATGTCCTGGCGGATGCTCGGGAGCATCCGGAGCGACTCGCGCGCTTCGCCGGCAAAACGTTGCTGGTCGGCGTCATCGAGATCGCCGACGTCAAGATGACCGC
>JAKJFL010000207.1:0-6103 GCA_022704935.1 Candidatus Rifleibacteriota bacterium | reverse complement strand
CCGAGCGGCAGTCCCGACGTGAACGCTGATCCTGGTGGAGGCGACGTTTCGATCGCCGGCATCGAGTCGCTTGGCGGCGGCGGCGAACGCCTCGAACCGCCCCGTGTCGTCTCCCGCGTCGTCCCGGAGTATCCGGACTGGGCGAGGCGGCAGGGCGTTCATGGGCAGGCCGTCTACAAGGTTCTCATCCAGGAAGCGGGCACCGTCGGCGACGTCATGACCCTCAGTTCGACGATCGATCCCCGCCTCGCGATCGTCGGCTCGCAATCGCTCAGACGCTGGCGCTTCACGCCCGTTCTCCTGAACGGCGAACCGCGGGAAACCTGGGTCCAGATCACCGTCCAGTTCACCCTCAGCGGCTGAGCGCAACACGAACGATTCGAAAGCCGCCCGAACATGCTTCGGGTGGCTTTCCTGATTTCGGGTTCTGAGGTAGAATGCTTCGTCAGATCGACAATATCTCTCTTGGAGGTTTCAATCAGATGCTGCGTTTTGCCGCACTCGGTTTTCTTTTTTTCGCCGCCACGACCGCGATGGCCCAGGTTCCTGCCGAGATCAAGCTCGAGAAGGCCAACAATCCTCTCGTCAAGCTTACCACCGATGCCGGCGAGATCTGGGTCGAACTGTTTCCCGATTCCGCGCCGAAGCATGTCGATAGCTTCCTGACCCTGATCGGGAAGGGCTTCTACAACGGCCTGTCGTTCCACCGCGTCGTTCCGGGCTTCGTCATCCAGGGCGGCTGCCCCAAGGGCGACGGCACCGGCGGCCCCGGCTACACGCTTCCCGCCGAGTTCAACAGCAGAAAGCACGAGAAAGGCACCCTCGCCATGGCCCGCACGATGGATCCCGACTCCGCGGGCAGCCAGTTCTATATCTGCCTCGATAAAATTCCCCATCTCGACGGCCAGTATACCGTTTTCGGCCGCGTCGTCAAGGGTAACGACCTTCCCGAGAAGGTGAAGATGGGCGACAAGATGAAGATCGAGATCGTCCAGGGTCAGGCGCAAAAGTAAGAAACCGTATCCCTCCGGCACGTATCAGCCGATAGATGTATTGACTGATACTGCCGGAGGATTGTATGGATGCATTGATGCAGGAACTCGAACGACGCCTTCAGAAGGACGTCCCGCTCGCGCCCTTCACGACCTTCCACATCGGCGGCCCCGCCCAGTTGTTTCTCGAAGCGAACAACGAAGCCGAACTCGCGGCAGCCGTGCGTCTCGCTCTCGCGAAGGGGGTTCCGTTCTTTCTGCTCGGCGGCGGCTCGAACCTCGTCATCTCCGACCGGGGAATCGAAGGGCTCGTGATCCGTAACCGCGCGCGCGAAGGACATATCGTAGATGCCGCCGCCGGTCTGCTCACCACGTCCTCAGGCCACACCCTCTGGGATGTCGTGCAACTCGCCCAGCGCAGCGGCCTCGCGGGGTTCGAAACGCTTGCAGGCATTCCAGGTTCTGTCGGCGGCGCATTGTATGGGAACGCAGGCGCCTACGGGAAATGCATCGGCGATCTGCTCGTCGCCGCGGACGTGCTCGACCCGTCGAATGGCGAGATCCAGTGTGTCGATGCATCGTTTTTCGAGTTCGGCTATCGAACCAGCGCGTTGAAACGCAAGCCTGGCATCGTTCTCCGCGCGACCTTCCGTCTGAACCAGGGCGATCCGAAAGCCATCCTCGCCCAGATGGATGACATTATCGTCCAGCGTCATTCCAAGCACCCCCCGTGCGAGGTCGGTTGTGCCGGATCGTTCTTCAAGAATCTCGATCCCAACCCTGGCGAAGCCCGCAGAAGAGCCGCCGGCGAGGTTCTCGAAAAGGTGGGCGCCAAGGAAATGACGGTCGGGGGTGCGAGTGTCTATGCGAAGCACGCGAACTTCATCGTCAACTACGGGAAGGCGACCGCTTCCGATGTGAGAACCCTGGCCCATCTCCTCAAGTCCAAGGTTCATGAGATGTTCGGAATCGAACTTCACGAAGAGGTGCTCTACGTAGGCCGTTGACATCGTTTCGTCCCGACAGCCGCCTCTGTATGGCGGCTGTTTTCATTTGTTCGAGGTTCTTCAGACAAAAACAATTTCCGGACTGTAACCGTTTCCCCGATCGTCGTATCATATCTATTGATGAACGACGCCGAAGCGTTGGAACTCGCTCGAAAGGGCCGGCCCGAAGGATTCCGTTCCATCTGGGAAACCTACGGCCGTTACCTGTACACCCTCGCTTTCCGCCTACTCCGTGACGGACCTCTGGCGGAAGACGCCGTCCAGGAAGCCTTCACGGCGGCGTTCCGCTCGATCGGCGATTTTCGCGGCGACTCTCGCCTCAAGACGTGGTTATACAGCATTCTCTACAGATCCGTCCTCAGGCTGCAGGAACGGCGGAAACGCGGAAACGGATGTTGTGAACTTCCCGAAGAAATCCCCTCCGGTCGCAACCTGCATGCGGAACTCGAAACCAGGCTCGACATCAGAACCGTTCTCGACCGGCTTCCTTCACGTGATCGCGCTGTTCTCATCATGTCCTACTGGGACGACCTGACCTGTTCCGAAATCGCCGATGTCCTCTCGACGAACGAAAATCACGTCAAAATTCTTCTGTATCGCGCCCGCAACAGGTTCGCGGGCATCTGGACCGACAGGCAGCCGGGAGCGAAAGAGGAGGCAGCATCATGAACAGGGATTGTGCCGAATTTCGCCGCCGTCTCGAATCACCAGCAACCGGCCCCGATGACGAGGCATGGCATCACCTCGAAGTCTGCCCCAGGTGCGCTGCGTTCCTCGACCGGGACCTCGAGAAAACGCCCGACGGCCTCGATCGACCGGCTTGGGAATGCCTGCCGTCCTCCCTCTCTTTCAATACGCTACAGAATACAATAACCCGAAGCGATTCTGATTTCTGGCAGTATGTTCTCGCCGGGCTTTCCGGATTTGCCTTCGCGGCAGCCGTTTTCCTGATCGTCATCAGGTCCGCACCGATGCCGGTTCTTCCGAACACAGCTCCCGTAGTTGAGCAGTATTCCTTCCTCGAACCCGGCCCCGAAGCCCTTCCGGAATATACGTTCGTCGAAGAGATGCAGGAATTCTCGTCGGTTGTAACCAATGCCACCGAACCCGACTCTCACAATTGGAGCTTCATCGAACCAAGTCCAAATTTTTCGTTCCTCGAGAACGACAAGGAGGCTTTATGGGAAGATCTGACAAATGGTTGAGCGGTATCGTCCTGGCACTCGTCATCGCATTGAGCGGCATGGCATGGTCGCAGGAACCACCGGCCGGCCCGCCCCCCGGGGAAGGACCTGAGATGATGGGCCAGGGCGGCCCTGGAATGGGGCCCGGCATGGGGCCCGGCGGTCCCGGGATGGGGATGGGCATGGGGCCTCGAGGAATGCGTGAAAAAATGGATCCGGAAACCCACAAGAAACTCGCAGCCCTGCGCATGACGTCGGAAGCGCACAAGAAACTCGCCGATCTGTACATCGAACAGGGGAAAAGCGATGAAGCCGTCGCCCAGTTGAAGAAAATCCTCGAACTGGCCAACGCCGTGACTGACGAAAACGCGAAACGCAAGGTTTCCGACCAGATCGGCCGCGTCTATATCGAGATCGCCCAGATCTATCTCAAGAACAATAAAATCGCCGAAGCGGAGGCGATCCTGAACGAGGGTGTCGAGAAAACCAAGGCCGACAACCCTGAAACCGCTTCCCGCATGGTCCTGACGCTCGGCGACATGTTCCGCAAGGCAGGCAAGACGGCCGAGGCAGAAAAGGCCTTCCAGCGCGTCATCGAACTCAACGCCGCCGCGCAAACCGAGCAGAAGAAGTAATCAACCGCATCTCTCGACGGCTCCGGGCTCCGGTCCGGAGCCGTTTTTCATGTTCCGACGACTCGATCCGAGGCGTCGCATGAACGGTGTGTTATGATACTGTCACTTCCCTCACGGAGGCATCGCATGCCCAAAGGCTCCGCTACGGCCCCTTCGAAGAAGAAATCCGGGTATTCCGCAGAGACCCTCTGCCGCCAGCTTCATGCTCTCTACGATATTCTCGACAAGCGGCGTGACGAGATTCTCGCAGACCCCGCCTACAATCCAGACAACGACGAACTCGTCCGGGAAATGGACCGCATCGTCCGGCGCATCGCGCTCATCCGCGAGTGCTTCGAAGAGTTCTGCCCGAGCTGAAGGTGGACGGACGGATGAAAAAGCAGTCGATTCTCGTGACCGGCGGGGCCGGCTTCATCGGATCGCACGTGGCCCGTCATCTCATTGCGGCCGGCCATGACGTCGTTGTAGTGGACGACCTTTCAGGCGGCTTTGAAGATAACGTCCCTCCGGGAGCCCGCTTCATCGCGGGCGATGCGGGTGACTCCGGCCTGATCGAGAGGCTCTTCGAAGACCATTCCTTCACCAGTATTTTCCACCTGGCAGCGTATGCGGCAGAGGGACTTTCGCATTTCATCCGCGGGTTCAATTACACGAACAACCTGCTAGCGAGCGTCACCCTGATCAACGCCGCCGTCCGGCATGGCGTGAGGTGCTTCGTCTTCACCAGCTCGATCGCCGTGTACGGCCGCAACCAGCTTCCCATGACGGAAGAGCTCGTGCCCCAGCCTGAAGACCCTTACGGCATCTCGAAATACGCCGTGGAGCTCGACCTGCGGGCGGCGCACGAGATGTTCGGCCTCGACTGGATCGTTTTCCGGCCACACAACGTCTACGGCGTGAACCAGAATCTCGGCGATCCCTATCGCAACGTGATCGGCATCTTCATGAACCAGATCATGCAGGGGAAGCCGCTGACGATCTTCGGTGACGGCTCTCAGACCCGTGCCTTCAGCCACATTGACGATGTCGCTCCGATTATAGCAAGAAGCATAGATATACCGACGGCCCGCAATCAGGTGTTCAACGTCGGTGCCGACCGTCCGGTTTCCGTGAACGACCTCGCTCTGGCCGTCATGGAAGCGATGGGCACTCGCGTCGAGATTCGCCATCTTCCCTGCAGGAATGAAGTCGTTCACGCCTTCGCCTCCCACGAAAAAGTGCGAAAGGCGTTCGGTCTCACCGGCGAACCGGTTTCTCTCGAGGCCGGCCTCGCCGGCATGGCGAAATGGGCGAATATCGTTGGCCCGCGCACGGGCAAGCCGTTCGATGGCGTCGAGATCGAGAAGAACCTTCCGCCTTCGTGGAAGGCGCTGACGAAGGCCTGATCAGGGCTTCGCGTGCTTCCCGGATGCCGGCGAACCTCGCCCGTCCCGGCTCATTTCGTCGATCGTCTTCAGCGCCGACTCGCCCAGCCTGACGAACTCCGCCGGGTGTCCGGCGCGGGGGCGGATGCCCCAGAGCGGCCTGAAGGCACCGGCGCTCAATGAATAACGCATATCACTGATGATTCCGTTCGAACCTGGTGCGACGGCTACGAAACCGTCGGCGAAGTCGGAAAATTTCGTCACGTCGGCCCGCATCTGAGCATCGAATGAGGGGTCTCCTTCAGAGGGCATCCGGAAGAGCGGCATCGTCGAGGATTCACCCGAGCCGGCCGGTCCGAAAAACGGGGTTTCGACCGAGTCGGCGACCAGCGTGTCCCCGGTTCGGTAGATCGAGCGCCAGCGGGTGATGCTGAACAGCATCGGCGTCACACGCCCATGTGTGATGACGTGGCCGCGCTCGGCTGCCAATTGTTTCTGGAACTCGAGAGCCTTGTCGCGCTGGCTCCAGCCCATCGTCAGCCAGCCTACGGCGATGAGTGCCGCGATGACGGCCGCGAGCGGGCGTGTCGGCCGGAAGCTCCACACCAAGCCGGCAAAGAAGATGGCCATGAAGATCGGATCGCAGATCGAGATGATGTCGAATGCAAGCCGCCGTGACGAGAACGGCCAGAGCAGAAGCGTGCCATAGCTCGTGCAGACATCCATGAACAGGTGCACCAGATACAGCAAAAGGGCGGCGCTCCAGAGCCTGCGACAGCGCTCCCGTTCATCGCTCCGGAGCAGAAACGGGAGAACGCAGACGAGGGCGCCGACGGGCGCGAAAAAGACGCTGTGCGTGAAATGGCGATGCAGCAGCATCCCGTCCAGCGGCCCTTCCCCGAGCGAACGGAAAAAGACGTC
>JAKJFL010000206.1:0-6127 GCA_022704935.1 Candidatus Rifleibacteriota bacterium | reverse complement strand
CGGCAGCGGCAGCGCCTTCGCCACCGAAGACCAGCCGCACATACTGGCTCATGTCGAGAGCGACGGGCTGACCATTGACATAGCGGACGTTATAGTTGACGACCTGGGTCCCCTGGCGCACCGATACCCACTGGCCGGGGGTGACGGAGACCTGTTGACCGCCGACGTTCACCTTGATGGCGTCGAAGGCCGCGAGGAGAGGCGCTTCAAGGGCGAAGCTGGCGATGAGAACAAGGCACATGACCTTGCTCAGCAATCTGAGAGTACTGTTCCTCATAAACTGACTCCTGAAAATAGATTCCCGATACCCTTGAGGACTACCCGAACAAACCCTTAACCCGAACTACTACCGTGTAACCCATACCCGAAAGGTCATAAAACCTTGAAAACCCGGGGTGTACCCTTCACCCCTTGCGATTAATTATAACAGCCATTTGAAAATCCGCAATGATTCCGACCAAGAAAATACGACCCATGCGACCGAACGACAATCTGCGATTCCCGCGATCTCGTCCGGGAAATGGCCTGCCAGGCTTCGGTTTCCAGGAACTGGACTTTTTTTGTTAAACATGTGTATAATTTCACAAACTCAACGCGATGCGCTCGAGATGCCGGGTGGCGTTCGGACCGCGCAGGGAAGGAAACGAAGAATGACAGGGGAAACACGGATGCATGATGCTGTGATCGAAGGCCTTGTCGCCCGGGAACGCATTTCAGACGAGACCGCGGAACTCATCTTTTCGCCGGCTTTCGACGAGGCGCGCGGGCGTCTGTTTGCCGCAGCCGACAGGATCAGGCACGAGACGGTCGGAGACGACGTGTTCATCCGCGGAATCATCGAGTTCAGCAATCACTGCGGTTGTCGGTGTGACTACTGCGGCATTTCGTCCCACAACCGCGACATTCCGAGATATCGCATGACCCGGGACGACATTCTCGCGACGGCCCGTTCGGCCTACGAACTGGGCTTTCGATCGCTGGTCCTCCAGTCCGGAGAGGACAGATATTATACATCACGTGATATATGTGACATCATAGAACATGTCAAGACGGACCTCGGCATGGCCGTGACTCTATCGATCGGAGAATGGTCGAAAGAGGATTACGCGGCATTCAAGGCCGCCGGCGCCGACCGGTTCCTTCTCCGGATCGAAACGAGCGATCCGACGCTCTTCGAAAGGTATCACAAGGACTCGAAATGGGAGGACCGGCACAGGGCGCTGATGAACCTGAAAGAGCTCGGCTACCAGGTGGGATCCGGCGTCCTCATCGGCCTCCCAGGCCAGGATGGTCCCGGTCTCGCGCGGGACCTCGCGTATCTCGAGCGTCTGCAGCCCGAGATGGTCGGAATCGGTCCCTTCCTGCCGCATCCGAAAACCCCTCTCGGAAAGAACCCACCAGGCGAGATGCGGCGCTGTCTCACGTTTCTCGCCCTCCTGCGGTTGTACCTTCCGGATTCCTTCCTGCCGGCAACGACCGCCATGGGCACGCTCGACCCGGAAGGCCGCCAGAAGGCTCTTCGGGCCGGCGCCAACGTCATCATGCCGAATGTCTCCCCCGTCTCGAACAGGCCGGGATACCAGATTTATCCGGATAAGATCGGCCAGAGTGACGATGCCGAGACCTGTCAGAGATGCATCGAAGACCTCGTCCTGGCTCTCGGCCGCAAGCCGAACCTGGGCTTCGGACATATAAAACGCAGGATATATTGATCCCTCGACGCATCAGACTTCGGAGAGATTCCTTGCCGCCGGCCGGGCAGCGGGTTATATCTTTCTTGGAGGGTACATCGCATGGCTGGAGTGAATGCCCCGGGATATGATCCCACGCCGGCTCCATCGGCCTCGCGGCCGGTCAGCGTGAAAAACCGCCCTGCCCAGGCTTCGAAGCTCGCCACGCAGGCACAGCAGGAGGTCCGTCAGCGCAAGCCGCGGCCGCCCGAGACGACGAAACCCGCCATTCCGTCAGACCTCGGGCGTCGTATCGACGTCCGGGCCTGACAAACGGTCGGGTTTGCGGAACGGTGTTCCGGAGTCTCAGTTGGCCCCGGGCAGCTTCAGCCTGTACTCCATCGTGGGGGTCGAATCGGCTTCGACCATCGTGCGGAGGCGCATCAGCAGACCGGGTACGCCCGAGCCGGCATCGGCGAGTTCCGCGAGGAGTTCGGGGAAGCTTTTCTTCGTCTTGCGCTTCACGAGCTTGGCCGTTTTGAGGCCTGCCAGCTCCATCGCCTTCGCATAGGCTTCGTCTCTGTATCCGATTCCGTCCAGCAGGCCGTTTTTAAGTGCCTGCGGGGCTGTGAAAATACTTCCGTCAGCCAGCTTGGCGATTTCCTCGCGGGGCTTCTTGCGGGCAGCGCAGACGATGTCGAGGAAGCGGTCGTAGAGACTGTCGACGAGCGACAGCAGCATCGCCCGTTCTTCCTCGGTCATTTCGCGGAAGGGGCTGAGGATGTCCTTTTTCGGGGTTCGGTCGGATTTGAGCGGGATATGTCGGTATCCGATCATCTGGGCCAGTTTTTCGAGATTTGCGGCCTGCATGATGACGCCGATACTGCCGACGATGGAGGTCGGATGTGCCCAGATCTGATCGGCCGCGCAGGCGACGTAATAGCCGCCGGAGGCACCCATCATGCCGATCAGCGCGACGACCGGCTTTTTTGCGTTCCGGATCTTGGAGAGATGATGATGGATGACGTCCGCCGCCGTGACTTCACCCCCGGGGGAATCGATCTCGAGAAGGACGGCCTTCACTTCGTCGCGCTCGACAGCCGCCATGACATCCTTTTTCAGCTTCTCGACCATGTTCTGTTTGATCTCGAAGGGCATCTTCTCTTCTTCTTCGCCGTCACGGATGACGCCTTTGACAGTGATGAGAAGCACTTCGGCGGTTGCCGTTTCGTCACCCTCGACGTAGGTCACCTTGGGCTTTTTGTCCTTGCCCCCTCCCGCCATGGTTCCGAAAAGGTTGAATAGTCCTTGGGCAGAGGCGGTGCCGCTCATCAGCAGCACGATCAGGAAAACGGAAAAAGAACGTTTCATCGTAGCCTCCAGGCGTGCGTTTCTGGGAAAAGAGTCAGGTGTGTTGCCAATCCGGTTCGCCGTTCCCATCGGGGCAGCCGCGGTGGTGATACCGGCATCGAAGGCAGAGCAGGCATGGCCGTACGGGATCGAGAGACACTTTCTGGGCTTTGTACAGCCACTTTGGGTCGCGAAGGAGAGGGCGGCCGAGGGCGACGAAATCCGCGTCCTCGTTCGCGAAAATTTTGAGGGCCAGCGCCGGATCGCCGATCTTGCCGACGACCGCGACTGGAATGTCGACCGCGCCGCGGATTTCCCGGGCATCGGAAACGAAGACGCCGGGCTCCGTCGCAGGGCCGACGATGGCTTCGGGCCCGTGCAGGGATGCATACATGCCGCCGGAGACGTGGATGAGATCGGCTCCCGAGGTTTGCAGTGCGCGGGCAAAAACGGTCGACTGCTTCAGGGTGAGCCCGCCGGGCAGGTAATCGCGGGCCGACATGCGGTAGGAGATGACCAGATCGGGACACGCCGCGCGGATCGAGCGCACGACCTCGAGTGGAAACCTGCTGAGGCCGTCGGCCTCGAGGCGATACTCGTCGCGGCGCCGGTTGGTCAGGGGCGAGCAGAACTGGTGCAGGAGATACCCGTGGGCGCCGTGGAGCTCGATGCCGTCGAACCCGGCTTCGCCTGCCATGACGGCGGCCTCGGTGAAGGCGGTGACGAGGCGCTTGATCTCTTCGCCCGACAGCGCGCGCGTCGGGTTATTCAGCACCGGGCAGGCGATGGCCGACGGCCCGACGACATACATGCCCACGGGCGGCGTCAGCGACTGCCGGCCGGCATGGTGAAGCTGGAGAAACGCCGCGGCACCGCGGCTTCTGATCGTGTCGGCGATCTTCGCGAAGCCGGAAGTGCAGTTGGACGACCATGCCGCAAGTTCCCGGGACCAGCCTCGTCCGTGGGGGGATATCGCCGCGCCTTCGACGATGACCGCGCCAGCGCCGGTTCTGGCGATGTGCGTGTAGTATTTGAGAAGCGTGTCGGTGACGCGGCCTTCCTTGTCGGCATACTGCGTCGCCATCGGGGCCACAAGGAAGCGGTTGCCGAGTTTGAGGTGCCGCAATTGGGCTGGTTCAAATGCATCGAAAGACATGATTCTCACTATACTCCGCCGACCCTCGAACTCACAACAAGTATCGATGCAAATCCTACCTGATCGGCATTCCGGAGTCTCGGAAGGTCGAACTGAAATGTCGGTCCATGTTTCGAAAGAGCGTATTCTGTGGTATACTTCGTCGTCTATGGACTCTCTAACACTGCCATCGGAAGCGCCTTGCGCGGGTGATTCCCAAGCTCCCGACCTGAGCGGAATCCCGGAATTTCCCCACCAGACACATCTGACGTTCTCCCATAAATATCTTGTCCGGCGCCTTCTCGAGGAAGCCGGCGTCTCGTCTTCTGATTATGCGCTATACAACCTGCTCGGTTGGTACAAGACCCTTCCGCCGATGGTCAGCCGCATCGGAAGCCACCTCAGCATCGCCGTCGAAGGCCCGGATGAACGTTATCTCTTCCTGGCTCCGGTCGGAAAAGGGCCGCTACGCCCGGCGATCGACCGGATCATGGAATACATGAGCGGCACCGGTCTTCCGTGCGAACTGCGCTATGTCCCGAAATCCATCGCGAAGGAGATCGCCTCGGAGTTTCCCGAGGCCGATGTCGAGGCCCAGCGTGACGACTTCGATTACCTGTATGATCGCAAAGAGCTGGCCGAACTCTCGGGGCGCCGGTTTCACCAGAAAAAGAACTTCGTGAACCGACTCGAGGAAGAGGAGAAACCGCACGTGGAGATCTACACCCCTGCCTTCGGCGCAGAGGTGACGGCGTTTCTCGACGATTGGTACAAAGGTTTCCCGGGGGATGACGAAAATGTCAGGATCGAAGCCGCCGCAATCGGCAGAATGCTTCCGCAACTCGAAAAAATCTGCGCGATCGGTCTCGTGGTGAGGGTCGCTGGCCGGCTTGCCGGATTCACGGTCGCTTCACCCATCCACCGCAACTGCTGGGTCGTCACGATCGAGAAAGCGGACCGGCACGTGAAAGGCCTCTACCAGTATCTGAACTGGGCTCTCGCAAATCGGCTCCCGGCCGACGTGACCGTGATCAATCGCGAGACGGATCTCGGCATCGAGGGCCTGCGCACGGCGAAGCTGAGTTACCATCCGATCGGTTTCGAAGAGAAGTTCATCATCCGCTGCAGAAAACACGCGTAAGGTCTTCGGTATCGGAGGCAACGTGCCGATATTCCGAGTAGGGGATGGTTTTTCCCGAATCGGGAAGGAGGCTCGCATGCACAGATACGTGAGAACGACGGCCGCTCTTTTCTGCCTGGCCGCCGGTGCGTTCCTGTTTTCCGGCTGCTCCGGTGAGAAGAACAACCCGATCGCGGTGGAAACGTTCGGAGGAACGCCGGCGGCCGAGGAACGCATCATGATGGATCTCGACGCGCGTGGATTCATCAACGGCGTGTTCCATCCGGGGACGGATATCACGATCAGCACCATCAACTATCCCGTCAAATACACCGGCGACTGGCACATGATCAAGAACGACAACGTCGGCGGCTACTACATCATCCGGTCGAGCACGCCCGGTTCGCGAGTCGACATCACCGCTTCGTTCACCCGTGCCGTGTTCGAGTTCTGGGACAACGAGTTCTATTCGAACCCTGGAAAGGTCACCTTCGAAGTCGATGGCACCCCCTCCGGCGAGTTCGACCTGAAAACCGGCCCTGTCGACGAAGGCGGCATCAACCACTGCCAGGTCATGACGGGGAAGACCGGGCTGGCAACGGTAAGCATGGTGCTTTCGACCGGAACGGTCGTCATCAGCGGGTATCTGCTGCTTTACCCCTGAAGCGAACAAGCCGATTCAGGCTTTTTCGTTCGAATGGTTGATGTTGTTTCTGATGATCAGCAGAATGCCTGCAACGATGAGCCCGGCGAACAGGTAGCGCACGTTCGAACCGAGCCACTGCTCGGCGTAGGGGCCGAACTTGTAGCCTGCCCAGATCGATATCGGGCATGTCAGAACGGCGCGGATGA
>JAKJFL010000205.1:0-6134 GCA_022704935.1 Candidatus Rifleibacteriota bacterium | reverse complement strand
CCGCCCTTGTACCGGCTCAGGTCGCTCTGGAGCAGACTGTAATAATAGTATCGCGACTGGATCAGACTGCCCGTGAAATGCTCATAGATGATCCGGTACATCTGCAGCTGGCTCTGCAGGCCGACGGCATCGAAGCCGCTTCCCGAAGTGGCCGTGAACCGGCCTTGCTGCTTCAGTTCGGTGAAGGCTGGCACCAGATACGCGACCACCTGAAAACACTGTTTGGCGAGGTCATACCAGAGGCGGGCGAGCGTGAGCCGGTATTCATACTGCGTATCCAGGCTCGTCGCCGGCGTCAGGCTCAATCGCTGCTTCGCCTCGGCGATATTCTCCTTCTGGCGCCGGAAGGACTCGGAATTGACGAAATCCCGTGTCAGCAGCGCAATTCGGCCAAGCGCCAGGATCGTTTCGACGTTCTCCCCGATCTCCGTGGCCAGTTCCGGAATCGCCTTGCCCGGCTGATTGTACACTTCGGCGGAAATGCGTGCGTCGAGCGCCGATTCGTCGACGGCGGCGGCCAGATCGGCTTTCTTTTCCTCGGCCGGAGAAAACAACTGGCAGGTCGATCCGAACTCGCCTTTCCCAGTCTGGGTCTGCCAGGAAAAATCGAGCCTGCAGGTGACTAGATTGCTGTCTTCACCGTTTCCTGGCGGGGCGTTGCGGTCCCCCGAAAGACCGAACTTGAATTTCCTGATATCGTCATACAACGGTTGCATCTGTGACGATATAGAACCGTCGGCTACCGGATCGATGAAGCCCCAGGGCTCCTTGCGGTCCTCGAGATACGAGAAAAACACCGAATGACCGTCGATGATTTCCTGGAGAACGGGGGTGGCACCCTGAACCCCGAGGGTCTCGAGGCCGTAGGAATTCATCGCCATCTCCTCGATCAGATCCTCCAGGACCTTCTGCGAGAGAATGACCGCGTTCAGATGATCCGAGGAAAACTGGATCTCCTTTCGGCCGGAACGCAGGGTGGAAACCAGCATGACTCCGATGACGGCTAGGACTCCCAGACCGACGAGAATCTCGACGAGGGTCACGGCGCGGCGATGCGAGCGACTCATTCGAGACCTCCCAGGTTCATCAGACCGATGTGAGCCAGGAACTGGAACTGGTCCTGCTCGTGGATGACGGTCGCGTTGACCTGGACGCCGTTGGGCGAAAGACTGGTGAAGGTCATGCTGCGGACCGAGTCGAGAAGAACTTTCTCGCTCCGGGAATCATACGAGTTTGTATAATCTGTACGATATGATACAAGTTTGAAAACGCGACGGTTGAGCTTCTCCGAGGCCGGATTGTTCGGCTCTAGATACAGGATGGTCGTGCGGTTCACGATATCCTTGAAGATCACGTAGGGGAGCGTCTCGCCGATGATCGGCCGCACCAGGTCGGTTCCCTCCCGGATCTGCTCGACGGCCTTGTCGAACGCGCGACGGGCCTCCATCTGCAGGTTGGTCTGGGCCGACATCGCCTTCTGCGACTTGCCGACCGACTGCATGAACCGAACGGCGATTGTCGAGACCGACACGACGATGGCGATCACGACGAGCAGCTCGACCATCGTCACGCCTGTGGCGTTCCGCCGTCCGGGGCGGCCCGAAGAAGAGAACGATGGGCTCATAGTGTGCCATCCCCGGAGTTGCCGTTCGCGGCGGCTTCGGCCTCGGCCTTTTCCTTGGCTTTCAGCTCTTCGAGCTTCGCCTTGGCGTCTTCGATAGCCTTTTTGACCATATCGACGACGCCCTGGAGAACCAGTTTAGACTCCGCCTGAGCTGCGGCGACCTCGGGGGTCTTGGAAAACGAGTCGATTTTCCCCATCAGATCGTTCGTTGCCTGCTGGGAGGTGACGAGGTTGTTCAGCGTTCCGCTCCAGCCATCGAGAAGCTTCTGTGCCTCGGCCGAGTTCGACAAGCCTGCCGTGATTTCCTTGCTTTTGCCGAAATCCTCGTAGGCCCGGGAAAAGCCGCTGACGATATCCTGATACGCCGTGACCATCGTGGAGGAGACCATCTCCTCGGTCGCGCGTGCCGAATCCGCACTGGGAGCGTTCAGAAGATTCGTGGTGGCCATCGACACAAGGTCGTTCATGCCTTCCATGGCTTTTTGTCGTGCTTCCTCTGCCTCGTCCAGGATGGGATCGGCATCCGTCCAGTTGCCGCCCGTTCCCTGATCGGCAATGTCTTTTCCGGCATTGTATTTGTCCTTCGCAAGCTTCGATGCGTCCGTGATCGTCTTGACCTGCTTGTCCAGGGAGAACAGCGCCGAGTCCGTCTGCAATGGTGCAGACGGAGCTTTCGGGAAAGAAGGATCCGTGTCTGCCGGAGGAAAGGGCGTCGAGGGCCCGGGGCCGGGGGAGGTGGGCTGCTCGCCGGGGTTGGGAGGGAGTATTTCGGGAAATGGTGTCGGCGGCCTGTTGATGTACGGAGGATCTCCGGGATTTGCGGGATAATTCTTGTCGAAGGGAACGGGCGGTCGGCCACCGAGCTTGACGAGTGCCTGCTTCGGCGTCGTCACTGTGGCGAGCGTCACGGCCATCTCGTCGGATTTCTTCTGGTTTGATGCGCGTTCGGCGAGGAGATCGTCGACGGCTTTCGAAAAGCGCGACGGCCCCGCGCCCGTGGGAAAATCCCCGGATTCGCTCGCCTTGAAAAACTCGACGATGATGCGGTTCGAAATGTCGAGCAGATCATCGTTGAACGTGATGCGCCAGAAGTAGAGGCGCGAAGCCCCGGCCAGCGTCGTCTTGACGTAGATGTCGGCCTGAAACGGGTGTCCCGGCGTGTTCTCGACGAACAGATCGTATGTTCCCCCTTGGAGCGGAACGCCGGTTTCCCGATAGGGAGTGGAGGCGAAGGGGCGTTGTGCCCAGGAATCGGCGTGAAGTTTGGCCAGGAGTCGGGACATCGCCGAATACGCCAGCAGGAACGACCATTGATTGTTGCTGGAATGGAACACCTGGCTCTTGAGTCCCTGGTTCATCGTCGAGATCGATGTGACCATGCCGATGACCAGGACAAGTGCCAGAAATGCAATGGGAAGAGCTACGCCGCGACGGCAGGAACGTGTGCCAGAGATGATCATACGTATCTTTCCGGGAAGATATCAGCGCTGATTGATGGCAGGCGATTTGCTGCCAGGGTTGAACAGGGACTCCAGCGTGAAGGGGTCGAGTTCGATGGGCTTGCCTGGTGCGGTTCCGGCGGGAGCCGTCACCTGCTGGCCCGGTGTCAATTCGACCGAGTCTCCGGCGGCGGAGGTGAAACGCACCTTGCCTTCTTGCAGGGTCACCACGGTCTGCTGTGCCGTAACGTCGAGACGAAACACGGTGCCCAGGACGGCCGTGACGCCGTGCGGTGTCTCGACGCCGACGGATTTCTGTTGTGGCGTGACACGATATCGCGCGGACCCAGACTCCTGGCGGCCGAGTGAAGTTCGATCCTTGATCTCGTAGTAGGTTTCGGGCTGAAGGGTGACGTCAGTTCCGTCGGAATATCGGAGCTGTGCCTGTCCGTCCTCGCCCGTACGAACGGCGCTGCCGACGGACAATGCCAGATCGGCGGTCGCGGCAGCGAAGGCGGCTGTTCCGTTCGGGCGGGCTTCGACCTTCCCCTGGAGCGATTTCAGTGATGCGACGACTGCGTTGTCGCCGCGACCTCCGCCGCACCCCGCGGTGATCGAGGCCAGCGCCAGAAGACAGACGACGAGTATTGCATGGACGCAGGGAAGATTCCAGGAAATATTAGTAGACGATATAATATATCGTCTTCGTTCGTGTCCGATCATTTCATTTCTCCGATCCAATGAGCATCTCTGACGGTTGGCCACTTCGACCACCCCATCAGTATACAACACGAGAATGTCGCCGGGAAGAAATTTATTTCGACCGGTATGACACAAGTTATTGCCCGAACATCCAGAGACAGCCTCGGCTTCCCGATATTCTCGACTTCGACGATTGCCCGTGCGATCATATTCGCGACATGCCCGGCCGCTTTACATGGGGAAGGAGGAGCCTGAAATCTCCATGACGGGTTCCATCGCGGTTGTGGTCGGCCGACAACGGTCGGTCAGCAGTATACAGTCTGCCGAATTTCGAACGATAGTACCGTGGATTGGGATTGATATGCAAAGCCCGCGATGGCTCTGGGCAGGAGCATCGGGCTTCGTCCCCCCCCGGTATCAAGGAGAAGCGAAGAGACCTTCCATCTCGATCACGTCTGAATGCCGTTGCCGAAAGAAACGTGTCCGGCACATCCGGCGCAGGCGGCTCAGGTAATGCTCCAGCGAGGCGACGAAATCAGTGACCAGTCCGAATCGCCGATCGAGAGGATCGTATCATAGGTGTAGGAGCCGGTGAAAAAGTGGCTGTATTCGGCGACCGCCGCTTTCGGATCGACGGCATATCGCGCCTGGAAAGCCGCCGATTCGCGGCCGATCTCGATCAGGTTTTTGGTCGAGGTGATGCCCACGAACAGGTTTCGCAACTCCCCGTTGTCGTTGATGAACGACTCGATCCGCGCCTTGTCGGGATGATCGGCCTGGGTGACGACACGGCCGTCGAAAGAAACGGAAAGTTCGATCGGAGGCGTGGTCGCGATTCCCTCCCGGGACATCCATGAACCGAAATGTCGCCGGAAGATATCGGTGGCCTTTTCAATGTTCGATGTCAGAAGATCTCCGGTGACGGTCTTGCCGGAGGCGCCAGAAAGCATCCAGGGAACCATTGGCAGCTCACTGAGAAGCGTGCCGTTTCCGGAAGATGCTTCCGGAACCTGAAACGTCTTTCGGATATCTGCATACACGGCCCGGTCTATATCGGTCAGACGCCGTGTTCCGATGAACTCCGGCCCCTGCTGCTCCCGGGAAACAGTCTCAGACTTACAGTCTCTGTCAGATGAGCGCCCGGGGCCCGACCTGCCCGATGCGGGAAGTGGGCCGGCGACGCCCGGATGGCGCAGTTCAGCCGGAAACGTCCGATCTTCCGATGCAACATCGAGGACAGCACCGAAGTCAGTCTGCCCTGCAGCGGTTCCGGTGGCCCTGGACTGTATCGGGAGAGTGTGTGGCGAACGCACGAGGGAGAACGGCGAGTATGTCGACGTCATGGCAAGCCTCCAAGCCCGTCCGTGGAGAGCATTGTCGCGACAATCCCTGTCACTCTAGGTACATCGGCATTCCGGCAGAAATTCCGAAGACCCCGCGATGAGAGAAAAATCTTGCAGTCTATACCCACGTCGATCGCTCCCATGAACGCGTCGGAGATCATTTCGGCCGACTCGATGGAACACCGGCTATGAAAGACTCATCAAGAGGCTCGTTCAGCGGCGGGAGCGGTCGGCGATGAAGTTTTTGATGCTGCGGTCGTAGGTGGCTTCACCCTCTTTCGTGAAGAGACAGCCGGGAACCTCGCCGTGGGTGCGGTGATAGGCGATGCACTCACAGCAGATGCCCTTGCGGGGACAGGGCTCGTAGGTGCAGGTGCACCCGGGAATATTTTTCCTCTTGCAGTCACCGGACATGACGTTCCTCCTGGATGATTTATATTCTCAGGTATGTATGGGCAGGTCTCAGACCCGCCCATACGGATGTGGGTATCGCGTATGGGCGGATTCGAACAGCTATCGTGCGCGCTCATTCGAGACGAAGATGCCGGGGCGGCCGGGGAGAGGGCATTTGTTCTCGCAGATGCCGCAGCCGATGCACATGTCGGCGACGACGTAGGGGTATTTGATCATGCGTTTCGTTCCGTCGGGAGCGGTCGCCTCGCGCCGCTCGAACCTGATCGCCTTGTCGGGAACGGGGCAGTGTTCCTCGCAGACGAGGCAGTCCTCGTTGCGCCGATAGGGGATGCAGAAGTTCTTGTCGAACACCGCCCTGCCGATGGGGTGTTTGTATTTTGCGTCGAGCGACAGCTTCCGGATGGCACCGGTCGGGCATACCTGGCCGCAGAGGTTGCAGTTGTATTCGCAGTAGCCGGTGCGCATTCTCGCGACCGGGGCCCAGAGGCCCGAAAGGCCGTTCTCGAGCCCATCGGGCTGGAGACAGGCGCCGTTCGATGCGCAGACCCGCACGCACTGGAGACACCGGATACAGTGGCGCCGGAACGCCTCCTCGTCGATTGCTCCCGGCGG
>JAKJFL010000204.1:0-6141 GCA_022704935.1 Candidatus Rifleibacteriota bacterium | reverse complement strand
AGGATCTGCATCTTCCAGGGGGGCGAACACCGCCATTAAAGCATCCGATATATATTTATCGATGGTTCCCCTTCGAGAGGCGATGACGCCCTCCATGACGTCGAAATACCGGTTCAGCAGGGCCACGACCGCCTCGGGCGGCTGGGCCTCGGCCAGCGAGGAGAATCCCCGGATATGCGCGAACAGCACGGTCCGGCGAACACGCAGCCCGCCCGCCCCCCGCATCACGGCCTGGTCGCGTCGCACGGATCGAAGGGCCTCATCCGAAACGAAGCGGGTCAGCCGCTGGCGCTCCCGAAGACCGCGGGTCATGAGATTGAACTCGTGGCCCAGCATCGCAAACTCGTCCTTCGTCTCCAGGGCGACGTCGATGTCGAGCTCGCCCTTCCCCACCCTGGCGGAGGCTTCGGTCAGTTTTCGGAGAGGCCGGATGAAAGCGCCCGCGAGTATCATTCCCTGCAGGAAAAGGATGCCGACCGAGTATACGGCCAGGAGGAGCGCCCATCCGGTTTCCGTCTGCCACCAGGCGATGTCGCTCCGCCAATGTCCGCCGGCAACTGCAACGAAGGGAAGCGGTGAGAATTTTCGCACGGCGAAAAGCATCGGCAGGCCGTTTTCCCGGGTATCCCAGGTTCCTTCGAGACCGAAATCGACCGCTCTCCGCGCGACCGAGCACAGCAGGGCATCCCGCCGGGCTCCTTCGGGCCAGATGCCGGGCGTCGCGTCTCCCGTCCCCTGCAGATGAGAAATCGAAAACAGGCCGGCACGCACCTGGAAGGCGGATTGTCCATCATCCAGATTGCCAAGCGGGTTGGCAAGACTTCGCATGTAACTTTCAGCCAGGCTGATATAGGTTTCACGCGCGAACAGAACGCCGATGGGCGTGGGAAGAGCCGTCTCCGCCTCGGTGACGATCTCGAGGCTGTACTGCGCCGCCCGATCGCCGAAAAGGCTGATTTCCAGGGGTCTGAAATCCTGCAGAAGAATGCCGTTGAGCTCGCGATACTGGAACGCCTCTGCGAAAGCCGCCGCGGTAATCATGCTCCCGTTTTTTTTCACGGCGTCTTCCGTTTCCGGAGTGATGCTGCAGGTGAAACGCAGAAGCGCCCATGCCATCGCCTTGAAGGGATCCGCGATGATCCGCTCGATCCGGGTTTCGTCCCACGGGCCGCGTTCCCGGGGTGAGGTGCGAATCAGGTTCTGACCGTCCCGGCGGACATACTGCACCGTATCGAGTTCGCTTTCCCGCAACAGTTCGTCGAGAAGATTCGCCACCTTCGAAAGAGGCCATGAGTCACTTTTCCCAAGAAGTGTCCGCCACTTCAGGAATCGTGTCCGATGCGAGAGCGAATAGCTCTTCAAGCCGTTTTCGAGCCGGGTGAGTTGTTCGGCCATCGAGATCAGTTCTCGCTTGATTTCCAGTCGCTGATGAAAACTGAAATACGCGGAGGCGGCAGTCCAGAACGCCAGCAGCGGAAATGCCATGGCCAGCCCGAGAGCGAAGAGGAGTTTTCCCCGGACGTCCATATTCCGGACGAATATCCAGCGATCGCCGAACAGGATCAGCCACAGAGCGAAAAGGCCGCCGGCCGCGAGCAGGAAGTCGACGACGGAAAAGAACCGCCTGGCCGGGTGACGAATCCGCTCCCATCCGATCCGCACCCCGAGATACGGCGAATCCGTCCCCGGGGCCATGCCCTTCACCGGCAAGCCGGGATCCCGGGCAAGGGGGTTCCAAAGCGTGATGCCGCGGCGGCTTTTCGTGAACACCGGGCCACGAACGGCTGTTCCTCGGCCGAAGAGATATCCGAACCTCTCCGGCGCCCCAAGGCGGGCAGCCTGGTCCGCAAGGCGCCCGGGAGGAACGGCGCGTTCTAGCACCCCAACAAGGTATCCTCCCAGGAGCGGCGCATCGGGTCGATCGGAAGCGGTGATGAACCGGTGATACAGAACGAGTTTTCCCCCGCCGAACCGGTGGGTGTAAAAGCTGCGAGGCTGCCCCGAAACGCCGAAGGGCAATGCATACATCCCGAAATAATATGTGACGAATCGCGTCACCTCCGTGCGAAGGCGCTCGATTGCGGCGCTTCCTTCCCACCGACGGCGATCGTCGGGAACGCCCTTGTCCGGCTGCCAGAGGTTTCGGCCGGGGGTTCTCGCCAGCGCGTGAAGCCAGTGTCTCACGCTTCGTCGGGGAAACTGCTCCCGCGGCGAAATACAGGCCGGGTTCGTGCGGATCTCGCTCTCCCGCCCGTCCGGGCCGAACGCGAACAGGAACAGCGGCTCGGTCCCGAGTGCGTGCCCGATCCCCTGCCAGAGGTTTTCCGCGAGGGCGGCCGCCTCGAATGGAAGAGGGGCGTTCCGGTCGAAGCGGAATCGGTCCTCCTCGCCGAAGGGTGGAAAACCCACGCGACACTCGATCTGCTGGAGAGTTTCCGCCAATCCCCTTTCCAGCTTCAGTCGGTTCGCGGCATCCTCGGCCTCGTTCATCAACTCGCGCTTCACCAACTTGAGATTCGTCGCCTCTTCGCGCCGGACAACCTCTCTGAATGCGAACCGCAGGGCAAAAAACGGCAGGAGAATCACGAGGAACCAGAACAGCAGGCGAGCCTCGGGAGCGATTTCCCGCGGACGAATCACCGTTTCCGCATGGCTGTCGCGAGATTTCTTCGAATCGTCTGACATCATTTGGCACATTGTACCGCATCCGATTCTTCCGTGGTAGACGACCGGTTCATCGCCGGGGCGGTCATCGAAATCCGCACGGGATTTGACTTTTTCAGCCTTCCGTGCGAAACTTGTGCATTATTCCGGGCTTTCGGCACGGTACCGGAGCCTGCATTTTCGAAGGAGCCTTCATGAAAAAGACGAACCAGACCGGAATGGAGCGTGAAACGATGCCCACGACCACGACGAACCGCCTTCCCTACAAGGTGAAAGATATCGATCTGTGGCAGCTCGGCCGCAAGGAAATCGAGATCGCCGAGCACGAGATGCCCGGCCTCATGGCCCTGCGCGAGAAATACGGCGCGAAGAAGCCTCTCCGCGGCGCGCGCATCGCCGGTTCGCTCCACATGACCGTCCAGACCGCCGTTCTGATCGAGACACTCGCCGAACTCGGCGCCGACGTCCGGTGGTGCAGCTGCAACATCTTCTCGACCCAGGACACCGCCGCCGCCGCGATCGCCAAGCGCGGGATCCCGGTTTTCGCCTGGAAGGGCGAGACCCTCGAGGAGTATTGGTGGTGCACACAGGAAGCGCTGACCTGGCCGAATGGCGAGGGCCCGACCCTGATCGTCGATGACGGCGGCGATGCCACGATGATGATCCATATCGGCTACGATGCCGAGCGCAACCCGAAGGTTCTCGACCGCCACGCAGAGGGCGAAGACGAGAAGGAGCTGCTCGCGATCCTCAAGAAGACCCTGAAGGCCGAACCGAAGAAGTGGACGAACATGCTGCCGCACATCAAGGGCGTCAGCGAGGAAACGACGACCGGCGTTCATCGTCTGTACAAGATGATGGAAGAGAAGAAACTCCTCTTCCCCGCCATCAACGTGAACGACTCGGTCACCAAGTCGAAGTTCGACAACCTCTACGGCTGCCGCGAGAGCCTCGTCGACGGCATCAAGCGCGCGACCGACGTCATGATAGCCGGCAAGGTCGCGGTAGTGTGCGGCTACGGCGATGTCGGCAAGGGCTGCGCCCAGGCACTGCGCTCGTACGGCGCGCACGTCGTCGTCACCGAGATCGACCCGATCTGCGCCCTGCAGGCCATGATGGCCGGCTACGTCGTCGACACCGTCGACAACACGCTCGGCAAGGCCGACATCTACGTCACCACGACCGGCAACCGCGACATCATCACCGCCGACCACATGGCGAAGATGAAGGACCAGGCGATCGTCTGCAACATCGGCCACTTCGACAACGAGATCCAGATGAGCAAGCTCGAGTCCTGGAAGGGCGTGAAGCGCACGAACATCAAGCCCCAGGTCGATCGCTACACCTACGCCGACGGGCACAGCATCTACGTCCTGGCCGAAGGCCGCCTGGTCAACCTCGGCTGCGCGCGCGGCCACCCCAGCTTCGTGATGAGCAGTTCGTTCACGAACCAGACGCTCGCCCAGATCGACCTCTGGACCAGCGAGCACAAGGTCGGCGTCTACACACTGTCGAAGAAGCTCGACGAGGAAGTCGCCCGGCTGCATCTAGAGAAGCTCGGCGCGAAGCTCACCGTGCTGACGAAAGACCAGGCCGACTACATCGGCGTCCCGGTCGAAGGGCCCTACAAGTCAGACCACTACCGCTACTGAGCCGTTTATTTCCGAAGCCGCCCGGCCGCAAGGTCGGGCGGTTTTGTTTACCGACCCGTGCGTGCGCGCCGACCGCTGTTTTCCTTCACCTGCCCGACAAACGCCTCGAGAGCCATCCGGCGCGATGGGTCCGAGACACCCGACTGGATCGCCGTCATGATCGGCGTATCGGGGTAGTCGCGCCGGATCTTTTCGATGATCGCCGCCGAGGCGTTGCCGACCATGCAGTTGAAACACGCCGTGTTGATGATTCCGTCGGCGCCCCGGTGGTGGAAGTCGATGATCTTCGCGATGTTCACGAACAGCAGTTCGTCCTCTTCGTTCGTGATGTACGGGCTTGCCAGATGTTTCAGTTCGAGGTATCCCGGCTCGTCGATCCGGCGGATTCTATTCCCAACGGTATATTTCATGCGCCAGACGTCGATCGTCCGTTTCAGGGCGATCGAGCCAGCGGCGATCATTTCCGAGAGTTCGAGCCGAGAAACGCTCCGCAGGAACCACCTGGTGATCGAGAAGTCCAGGAAGTCTATGTTGAAGGGCGACGGCCAGACCTCCAGCCCCTGCCGTTCGAGCCAGAGGAAGAGATTGCCGCCCATCTGCCTGCTCGACTTTGCATATATATCTCCTGATATACCAATCAGCGGCCGCCGTTCAGACCTGTCGACGCGTATGCCGGCAAGCTTCCGAAGCGACTCGTCGAGCGCGTCGGCGACGTTTCCGCCCGCGACCGCCTCCTCGATGCGCCGGAGATTCTCCCGGTGAAGCGCCTGCGTCATCCCCTTTTCGAGCTCGTAGGGCCGGATCTCGCACGTCGCCTTCACGAGAAGCTCGATGGCCAGAAGGCCCATGTAAAAAGCCTCGCCGGCATCGACGCCGAACAGGGCGATCAGCTCAGTGGCATTCGGCGAGGTGAGCGTGATGTTGTCGATGCCGCGGTCGGCCATCAACTGCCGTAATCCCGGTCCGTATTGCTGAAGCAGGCAGGGAAACGAGAGGCTGGGAACATAGAAGGCGAGTTTCCTGCCGTTGCAGGCCTGATGCAGACGCAGAAGTTCTCCCGTGATGATCGCATACGGCAGGCACTCCTTGCCGAGGGAGTGGCGTTCTCCGAGCGCAAGCGTTTCCTGATCGGGGTCTGGAAGGATCTCGACGTTGTACCCCTTGCGTTTCCACATGCCGCTGAACGCATAGACGATGTCGCCGAAATTCGGGATCCTCACATCCGCCCCCGGTTCGGGAATGATCCCCTCTTTCCGCTCCGGGCGGTCGGAGGCGACGGGGCGGACTTTCGGATGCGCCTGCGTTTTCTCCTGGTTCACCTGGTCCAGGAAGGCTTCCAGACGCGTGATCAGCCCGGCTTCGCCGCGATGCTCGTCGAACTCTAGGCTCAGGTGGGGCTTTTCGGCAAGTCGAGGCTCGAGCTGTTTGAAGGTGAACGCATCGGGGCCGCAACCGAAGTTCGAGATGATGACCGGGTAGACGGAAGGCACCGAGACAGCGGCCGAAGCATAGCGGAGAATATCCGCCGAGAATCTCCAGGGGAGATCGGTTTCGATGCCGGTGATATCGAGTTCCAGATACTGGGGCGGCATGGCCAGCACGCCCATTCTTCGCAGGCGCTCGAACAGGCTCAGATTCAGGAAGGCGTCGAACGTGTTGTATGGCTTGCCCAGAACGACGAACAGATGGCGGAAGCCGCCATCGGCGATGAGCCGGCGCCCACGTTCCACGAGACCGGCATCGAACGTACGCTGAGCCGCCGACGCGGCGCGGAAGGCTTCGCGCATACGCCCTGCGGATGTGCGCAGAGCGCCGCAACACGAGG
>JAKJFL010000203.1:0-6161 GCA_022704935.1 Candidatus Rifleibacteriota bacterium | reverse complement strand
ATCTGGAGGAACTACCATGGGTGCGTGTCCGAAGCATCGTGTATCGAAGATGAGCCAGCGGAATCGGCGGAATCACTACCGCGCTCCCGAGATTACCCTCGCGAAATGCCCGCAGTGCTTTGAAACAAAGCTCGCTCACCGGGTCTGCCCGGCGTGCGGTCACTACAGCAAGAAGGTCAAGGTTCTCGACGTCGAGAAGGCCTGAGCCTGATCACCCCCTGACTCCTGACGAATGAAAGTCGCCATCGATGTCATGGGCGGGGACTTCGCGCCCCGTGAGCTCGTTCTCGGAGCCAGACAGTATCTCGAGGCCGGATCGGCCGAGTTGATCCTGGTTGGCCGCCGGAGCGACATTCTTGCCGTCTGGCCGGAGGCGGAAGGGCGTTGCGAGATCGTCGACACGCCCGAGATGGTTGAAATGGGCGAGTCGCCGACGACGGCGCTCCGCAAGAAAAAGAACGCCTCCGTGGCGGTTGCCGCGCGCCTCGTCAAAGATGGTCGCGCGAGCTGCTTTCTCTCCGCGGGAAGCACCGGCGCTCAGATGGCCGCTTCACTGCTCGAGATCGGGCGTGTGCCCGGTGTCGAGCGTCCTGCCATTGCCGTCATGCTGCCGACCGCCTCGGGAAACGGCGTGCTGGTGCTGGATGTCGGAGCGAACGTCGACTGCCGTCCGAACCATCTCGTGCAGTTCGCCCACATGGGTGTTTCGTATTACGAGGCCATCTGCCGCATCGAAAAGCCGAAGATCGGCGTGCTGAACATCGGCGGCGAGGCGGGAAAGGGCAACGAGCTGACCAAGTCCGTATACGAGCTTCTCGAGAAGCAGAACGGGACGCTGAATTTTGTCGGCAACGTCGAGCCCGATAGCCTGTTCGAGGGACACGCGCATGTCGTCGTCTGCGACGGCTTCGTCGGCAACATACTGCTGAAGGCCAGCGAAGGCCTGTCAGACCTCATCATTGGGACGATCAAACAAGGGGTCGCGAAGGCCGGTATTCCGGCCGAGATGGCCGGTGCCGTGCTCGGAAATCTTCGCCGCGTGCGTACGGATGCGGCGGAATACAGCGGAGCCCCGCTGCTAGGCATCGGCGGCTGTTCGACCGTCTGTCACGGCAAGTTCAAAGCCGCTTCTATCGCAAATGCTATACATCTCGCGGCCCAGTATGGAGCTTCCGACGTTGTGAAGCACATCGCGAGCCGCTTGCACGGCGAAGCCGGTTCTTCGGCTGCGTCGTGATCAAAAGATAATCGTCCGGCGCGGGGAACTCCCTGCGCCGGTTTTATTTGTACCTGAACCGATGCGTTTCATTTCCCCCACCAGAGAGGAACCAGTATGATCTCCACTCGAATAACGAACCTTCTCGGAATCAAATACCCGGTCTTGCAGGGCGGCATGGCATGGGTGAGCTCGGCTTCCCTCGTCGCCGCGGTGAGCAATGCCGGCGGTCTCGGTGTGCTCGGCTCGGGCTCGATGATGCCCGACGATCTTCGTCGGGAGATCAGGGAGATCAAGTCCTGCACGCAGAAGCCGTTCGGGGTCAACCTGATGCTGCTCATGCCCCAGACGCCGGAAAACGTGAACGTCTGCCTCGATGAGCGCGTTCCGGTCATCACGACCGGTGCCGGCAACCCCGGGCCGTATGTGAAAGCATTCAAGGAGATCGGAACGAAGGTGATTCCGGTCGTTTCGTCCGTCGCGCTTGCGAAGCGGCTCGAACGCTCCGGCGTCGACGCCGTGATCGCCGAGGGCAACGAGTCGGGCGGCCATATCGGCGAGATCACGACGATGGTGCTCGTTC
Organism: Candidatus Rifleibacteriota bacterium; assembly: GCA_022704935.1. Taxonomy (GTDB): domain Bacteria; phylum Muiribacteriota; class Ozemobacteria; order Ozemobacterales; family Ozemobacteraceae; genus MWAR01. The sequence continues at coordinate 4,362 of JAKJFL010000203.1, read as the reverse complement.
CGCAGGTCGTCGATGCGGTCTCGATTCCGGTCATCGCGGCCGGAGGCATCGGCGACGGCCGCGGCATCCTGGCGGCGTTCGCGCTTGGGGCCGAGGGGGTCCAGATGGGCACTCGGTTCATCCTGTCCGATGAGTGCCAGGTGCACCAGAATTACAAGAAAGTCGTCGCCCAGGCGAAGGATCGCGATACCGTGGCGACGGGCATCACGACCGGGCATCCGGTTCGCGTCATCCGCAACAAACTCGCGAAGAGCTACGTCGAGGCAGAATTCAAGGGGGCGACTCCCGAGCAGCTCGACGAGATGGCCAAGGGCAGCCTGCGCAAGGCCGTCGTCGAGGGCGACGTCGAGGATGGGTCGGTCATGGCCGGTCAGATCAGCGGCATGCTGGAAACCTGCGAGCCATGCTCGGCAATTTTCGACAAGCTGGAAACGCAGTTTTTCAAGGAATTCGAACGGATAGCCGCGCAGATGTCGGCCCTTCGGGCAGCGCCTGCCGCAGCCGATCTGGCGAAGGAGGCGAACGCATGAAAACTGCCTTCGTCTTTCCCGGACAGGGTTCCCAGAAGGTGGGGATGGCGCACGCCATGGTGGCGTCATATCCGTGGGCGGCCGAAATGGCGGCCCATACCGACGCCGTTCTCGGCCGGAAGCTCACCGAGGCGTGCTTCGTGGGGCCTGAAGAAACCCTGAAGTTGACCATCAACACGCAGCCCGCCATTTTTTTCGCCTCGGCCCTGATGGTCGAGGCTGCCCGCCGCGACGGCGTCGCCTTCGATGCGGTCGCCGGCCACAGTCTAGGCGAGTATGCCGCTCTCTATGCAGCCGGCGTCGCCGGATACGATGATCTCCTGCGGCTGGTCGATGCCCGCGCCCGCGCGATGGAGACGGCCTGCCCGGCCGGTGTCGGCGCGATGTCTGCGATTCTGAACCTCGACCGGAAGATCCTCGAGGATGTCTGCGCCGCGGCTTCCGACCAGGGTGTCTGCGTCGTCGCCAACTACAACTGCCCCGGCCAGCTGGTCATTTCCGGCGCGGCCGCGGCCGTGGCCAAGGCCGGCAAGCTTGCCTCGGAAAAAGGGGCCAAACGCGTGATGCCGCTCGTTGTATCGGGACCGTTTCACTCGCCCCTGATGCAGCCGGCGCGCGACGCGCTTGCCGAAGCCGTCGAACGTGTCACGTTCCGCGATGCGAAGGTGCCTGTCTATACCAACGTCGATGCCGCCCCGACGACCGCCGCTTCTGACTTCCGGCGCAAGTTGCTGGAACAGCTCACTGGCTCGGTGCGCTGGGAAGACACGATCCAACAGATGGTCGCCGACGGAGTCGGCCGGTTCGTCGAGCTGGGCTCCGGCAAGGTGCTCAACGGCCTGATCAAGAAGATCGCACCGAGCGCGGAGTTGGCTGCTGCCGGCGATCCGGAGAGCTTCTCGGCGTTGCTCGGCCAGGCGAAAGCCGCTTCCTGAGCGGAGCGGTTCACTTGACAACCCGTCCGGAATCGTGTAAAAAAGCCCATTCCGGCGTGAGGATGCAGCATCCGATTACGCCTGGCAGATAACGAACATTTACAGACGCGAGGCAACGCATGACAACGAACGCTTCTGCAGCAACGTCCCAGACCCGCCGGGTCGCTCTTGTGACAGGCTCCGCTCGCGGCATCGGATTCGAGATCGCCCGTGTGCTTGGGGCCGACGGTTACGCCATCATGCTCTCCGACGTGAACGCCGAGGGGCTCGAAAAAGCCCGTGCCGAGCTTGTCGCGGCAGGTTGCACGGTCGAAACCTGCGTCGCCGACGTGTCGAAAGCGGCCGATGCCGACAAGCTCGTTGCCGAGACCGTCACGAAACTCGGCAGCCTCGATGTTCTCGTGAACAATGCCGGCATCACCCGCGACGGGCTGATCATGCGCATGTCCGACGAACAGTGGGACCTCGTGCTGAAGATCAACCTCACCGGCACCTTCCTGATGTCGCGCGCCGCGTGCAAGGTCATGCTCAGGCAGAAACGCGGAAGCGTGGTCAACATCGCGTCCGTCATCGGCCTGATGGGCAATGCCGGCCAGGCAAACTATGCCGCCAGCAAGGCGGGCATCATCGCCTTCACCAAGAGTTTCGCCAAGGAGTTCGGAAGCCGCGGCGTCCGCGCCAACGCGATCGCGCCTGGCTTCATCCAGTCCGACATGACCGCCGTCCTCACGGACAAGGTCAAGGAGCAGATGCTTGCGCAGGTGCCGATGGCCCGCTTCGGCCTGCCGACCGACGTCGCTCACGCCGTGTCCTTCCTGGCGTCGGATCGCTCGTCCTATATCACCGGCCAGGTTCTCACCGTGGACGGCGGAATGGTAATGTCCTGAGTTATATAACTGATTCTATTTTCTCAGAATATTTGCACACAACCACAGGAGGTCGTCATGTCTAATCACTTTGAGGAAGTCAAGCGCATTGTCGTCGACAAGCTGCAGGTGGATGAGAAGCAGGTGACCATGGAAGCCAGCTTCATCGAGGATCTCGGCGCTGACAGCCTCGATACCGTCGAGCTGGTCATGGATCTCGAAGAGCACTTCGGAATCGAGATTCCCGACGAGGACGCCGAGAAGCTCAAGACCGTCAAGGACGCCGTCGACTACATCGCCAAGAAGAAGGCCTGAGGCCTCTCCAGACAGGAAGAGGCTGCCTGCCGGGCCTTTCGGCCCGTCGGGCGGCCTCTTCAGTGACTTGAAACGAGTGTTCAGTGAAGATCCTTCCACGGCTTTCCATAGGTAATCTGCGGCCGCGCTTCCCGATCATCCAGGGTGGCATGGCCATTCGCGTGTCGACCGGCAGATTGGCCGGCACGGTGGCTCGCGAGGGCGGCATCGGCCTGATCGCCGGCTCCGGGATGGAACCGGATGAGCTGAGGGCGGAGATCCGTCTTGCGCGCAGCATTGCGAACGGCGGCATCGTCGGCGTCAACTGTCTGGTTGCCGCCGCCAAGTTCATGAACGTGATGCAGACCGCCGTTGATGAAGGAATCGACCTGCTTGTCGCCGGCGCGGGGTTCTTGCGTGACCTTCTGGCGCTCGGGCAGAAGCACAATGTCCCGGTCGTCCCGATCGTTTCCACCGCGCGTCTTGCCCAGCTTGCCGAGTCTCTCGGCGCATCGGCGGTCGTCGTCGAGGGCAAGGAGGCGGGCGGCCATCTCGGCACGACGAAGTCGTCCCGATTGCTGTATCCGCTCGTCAAGGAAGCTGTGAAGATCCCGGTCGTGATCGCCGGCGGAGTCACCGATCGCGAGGATTTCGAAGAAGTCCTCAAACTCGGAGTCGACGGGGTCCAGGTCGGAACCCGCTTCGCCGCCAGCGTCGAGTGCAACGCCGCGGATGCCTTCAAACAGCGGTATCTTCAGGCGAAGGAAGGTGACGTCTTCAAGGTTCACAGCCCTGTGGGGCTGCCTGGAAACGCACTTTCGACGTCGTTTTCCGATGCCGTCGCCGAAGGGAAGTTCAAGCCAGAGACCTGTGACGGCTGTCTGAAGCGTTGTTCCCACATCTTCTGCATCGTCAGGGCCCTCGAGGAAGCGAAAAACGGCAATCTCGACAGGGGACTCGTCTTCGCCGGCGAGCATGTATACAAGGTTCGCAAGATCATGACGGTCCAGGAGATCTTCCACATGTTCTTCGACGGCCTCGAGTTCATCGACGCCTGAAGAACCGGAATCACGCCATCATAAGGAGTCCGTTACGATGAAACGGGTGTTCGTAACCGGCATGGGAGCCGTAACTCCCATCGGCATCGGCATCGATGAGTTTGCCACCAACCTGAAAGCGGGCGTCAGCGGCGTTGGCCCCATAACCCGCTTCGATGCATCAAAGCATACCGCCCGCATCGCGGCGGAGGTCAAGAATTTCGATCCCACGCTGTATATCAGCAAGAAGGAAGTCCGCCGCCACGATCGATATTCGCAGTTCGCGATGGCCGCGAGCGAGATGGCGATCAAACAGGCCGGCATGACCTCCGAGAATTTCGATCCTGCACGCGTCGGCGTCATCATCGCCACCGGCATCGGCGGCATCAGCACGATGGAAGCCGAGCACGACACGTATATGAAGTCGGGCCCCGGCCGCGTCAGCCCATTTCTGGTGCCGATGATGATCTGCAACATCGCTTCCGGCTGTCTCGCCATGGCCCACGGCTTCAAGGGGCCGAACTACTGCGTCGTTTCGGCCTGCGCTTCGGGGCTCCATGCGATCGGTGAGGCGTGGCAGAAAGTCCAGCTCGGGATCGTCGATGCGATGATCTGCGGAGGCGCAGAGGCGGGCATCACCCCTCTGACCGTCGCCGGTTTCGCGCAGATGAAAGCCCTCTCGACCCGAAATGACGAACCC
>JAKJFL010000202.1:0-6166 GCA_022704935.1 Candidatus Rifleibacteriota bacterium | reverse complement strand
AATGAACATGTATCGGCAGGGCGGGATCGTCCTTCATCATCTCGATCTCTATCGTATCGGCTGTTTCGAGGAAGTGATCGATCTGGGACTGTTCGAGATCCTCGATGCTGGCCATCCGTGCGTGATAGAATGGCCGGAGCGCGTTCCGGCCCTCTACGACCTGTCGTATCTCGAGGTCTGCCTCGAGCCCGGCGACGGGTTCGACAGCAGGCTCATCCGCTGGAACCGGCACGAAGGGAGCAGGCAGGCATGAACTATATCTTCCTCGATGCTTCGTCGACCGAGGTCGTCGGCCAGGTCGGGACGGCCCGGGAGTTCTTCCCGTTCCAGTGGAACACCGAGCGCAACCTCGCCTCCCGCGTGACGCGCCTGTGCGAGGAGATGCTCGAACGGGCGGGTCTCAGAGTCAGCGACATCTCCCGATTCGGTCTCGGAACCGGCCCCGGAAGTCTCACCGGGCTCCGGGTCGCGGCCGCCTTCATGCGGACGCTCGCGCTCGCCACCGGCTCGCCCCTGACGCCCGTCGACCTGTTCACCTGGTCGGCGCACACCATCGCCTCGAGCGGCGTGACGGGGCCCGTCCGGCTGACGATCCCGGCCCTGCTCAACCAGGCGTTCGTCGTCGACCTGGAGCTTCCGCTCGAGATGCCGTTCGTCAGCCTCTCGCCGCGCCTCGATCTTCCCGGCCCGGCCGCGGACGGCAGACCGACGTACGGCATCAGGCACGAGAACCGGGATGTAACTCGCGTCGATCCGAACCCCGCGATTCTTCACGATCTCATGCAGACGGCCGCGCCGACCAGCTATGAAGCCCTTCTGAAGGCGCTTCCGCTGTATGTCGTCCCGTCACAGGCGGAGATCAATCTCGAGAAGCGCCGGAGCAGCGCATCATGATAACACTTGGTATAGAAAGTTCCTGCGACGACACCTCCGTCGCGCTCGTCGAAGACGGCATCCGCGTCATGTCAAGCCTGGTCTCGTCCCAGGTCGAGGTCCATCAGCGGTTTGGCGGCGTCGTTCCGGAAGTGGCGTCGCGCAAGCATCTCGAAGCCATGCTTCCCCTCCTGCAGCAGGCGCTCGGCATCGCCGGCGTCGAGTTCGACGCGATCGACCAGATCGCCGTCACCGCCGGCCCGGGGCTGCTGGGGCCGCTTCTTGTAGGTCTTTCCACGGCGAAAGCGCTCGCATGGCGGTTTCGACTTCCGCTGATCCCGGTCAACCATCTCGAGGCCCATCTCGCCGCGGCATTTCTTGCCACCCACAAGCATCCCAGATTCCCCTACGTCGGTCTGATCGTGTCCGGCGGCCATGCCAACCTCGTATTGGCCGAGGGGCCACGCGCGTTCACTACGCTCGGCCGCACGGCCGACGACGCGCCGGGTGAACTGTTCGACAAGGCCGCGCGGCTTCTCGGTCTGGGCTATCCCGGCGGCCCCGCCATCCAGAAATCGGGCCTGACCGGCGATCCAAAACGATACAAGCTTCCCCGGCCGATGCTGGGCAAAGGCCACGGATTCAGCTTCAGCGGTCTGAAAACGGCCGTCCTGCATCTGCACGAGCAGGAGGGCGACCGGCTCTCGGTTCCCGACGTCTGCGCGAGCCTGCAGGCTGCGGTCTCCGACACTCTCGTCAGCAAAGCCTCGGCAGCGCTTTCCGAAACGAACACAAAACGTCTCGTGATGGCCGGCGGCGTCGCGGCGAACAAGCCGCTCCGCGAAGCGATGGCCGCGATGTGCGAACGAGACGGCATCGAGTTCCTCGTTCCCCCGCCGGCGTTGTGCACCGACAACGCGGCCATGACCGCCGCCCAGGGATTCTTCTCGGCCGCAACGGTCGATATCGATCCGCTGTTGGTCAACGCCCGCGCCGACTGGCCAATGGGAGCACCCTTTCCGCTATGACTTCAGACGCAGCCACAGAGAAGAACCAGAATACGTCCGGCGTCATCCGGGTCCTGTCCGAAGAGGTCGTCGGCCGCATCGCCGCGGGCGAAGTCGTCGAGCGCCCTGCCTCGGTCGTGAAAGAGCTGGTCGAGAACGCGATCGATGCCCAGGCGCGCCGCATCGAGATAGAGATCAAGGAAGGCGGCCAGAAGCTGATCGAGATCACCGACGACGGCAACGGCATGTGCCGGCAGGACGCCGTTCTCGCCTTCACTCCCCACGCCACCAGCAAGATCCGGAGCGAGACCGACCTCGACCATCTCGAATCGCTCGGGTTCCGGGGCGAAGCCCTCGCCACGATCGCCGCCGTGTCGCGCGTCGCGCTGGTCACGCGCCTCGCCGGCAGCGAGGCCGGCACCCGCCTCCAGGTCGACGGTGGCCGCCTCGGCAGCGTCGAACCCGACCACTTTCCGCGCGGCACGCGTATCCAGGTGCGCAACCTGTTCTTCAACGTGCCCGCCCGCCGAAAATTTCTCAAGTCGGTCCAGAGCGAAATGGCGCAGATTTCCGATGTCGTCTGCCATTACATGCTCGGGTATCCCGAAATCGCCTTCCGATTCACCCGCAACAACGCTCCGCTGGCCTCATCGCCGGGCTCGGGCAGCCTCATCGACGCCGTGCTCGCCGTGTATGGCCCCGAGGTGACGGGCTCGCTGATTCCGATCAAGGAGCCCCTCTCCCTGGCTGGAACCGGCTGTTCCCTTCGCGGGTTCATCTCGCGCCCAACCGACGCGCGGCCGTCGAACCGCTACATGACGCTCCTGGTCAACCGCCGTTACGTTCGGTCGAAACTGCTCTCGCAGGCCGTCGCGAAAGCCCTGTCGGCGTTCTTTCCGCGAGGCCGCTGGCCGGTCCTGATTTTCGATCTGCGCCTCCCCCCGGAAGTCGTCGACGTCAACGTGCATCCACAGAAGATCGAGGTACGGTTCCGCGACGAGCGCTGGATTTTCGGTCTTGTCTGGGAAGCCCTCCAGACAACCCTTTCCGGGCTTTCGATGGTCGCGCCCGACGGCACGGCCTCCGCTGACTTCGACATTTCGGCCGAAACCCGCGCCGACGACCAGCCAGCCGCCACCGAATCCGACCGGGATGAAGCGACCCCCGCGTTTTCCCCGTCTGAGTCCGCGCATCCATCGTTGTTCGGTGAATCAGCCGCATCGGGAGCCGACTCTGCAACCTCGCCAGTTCCTCAGCCCGCGGTGGCCGGCCGGGTGTATGAGCTGAAGGAAGCGGTGGAACGGCTCGGCCCGAACTCGGCGGCCGGGGCGGCCCTCGAGCCCGTTAAACAGCTCCAGGAGCCGAGAATTCTGGCGCAGCTGCTCCAGGCCTACCTGCTCGGCGAGGACCGCGACGGCCTGTTCATCGTCGACCAGCACGCGGCCCACGAGCGCATCCTGTTCGACACATACGTCCAGGCATATCGCGACCAGAAGATCGCCGCGCAGCCCCTCTTGTTCCCGATTCCGCTCAAGCTGCTCCCATCCGAGCGCATGATCATGAAGGAGCGCGGCGAGCAGCTCAGAGAGCTCGGGTTCAGCATCCAGCAGGAGGAAGACGGCCAGTTCTACGCGATCTCGGTGCCCATCCTCGGCGGCAAGTCGGCAGACAACGAGGTCATCCAGGATCTCCTTTCCCAGGTGCTCGGCGGCTGGGAAACGCGCTCGCTCGACGAGGTGAAGCTCGACCTGCTGAAGATGATGGCCTGCAAAGCCGCGGTCAAGGCCGGCGATCCGCTGAAGGAGCCCGAGATGCGCTCGCTTCTCGAACAGTTGCTGAAAACTCCGAACCCGTTCACCTGCCCGCACGGCAGGCCGATCGTCGTCCGCCTCGCAACGCGACAGATCGAGCACGGTTTCCTCCGCGTCTGAACGAGATGCCCCCCCAGCCTCTCATCGCTGTCCTCGGCCCGACCGCCTGCGGAAAATCGGCCCTGGCGCTCGATCTGGCACGCAGATTCGGATTCGAGATCGTCAACTGCGACTCCCGGCAGATTTACCGGGAGATGGAGATCGGAACGGCGAAGCCGGGTCCAGGGGAGCGCGCGGCGGTTCCGCATCACCTGTTCGATCTGGTCGGTCCCGGCGAGCGGTTCAGCGCAGGCGAGTATGCCCGGCAGGCCACCGCCTGCTGCGAATCGCTCTGGGCAGCCGGCAAAGTCCCTCTTCTGGTCGGCGGAACGGGATTTTATTACGACGCCCTGATCGAAGGCCTGCCGGAGGAGTCGGGTGACCCCGCGCTGCAGCTCCTCCTCCAGGACCGCCTCGAAAGCGAGGGGCTCCAGGTCCTTCTCGACGAGCTCGACCGGCTCGATCCCGCCGGGGGCGCATCGATCGACCGTCGGAACCCAAGACGGGTCCTGCGCGCTCTCGAGCTTGTCCTCGCCGGCGGCCGCCCGCTTGCCGACGTTCGGATGCGGCATGGAGCCATCCGGGCAACCGCGTTCCCGATCCTCGTGACGATCGACCGCGAGTCTCTGCACGAGCGCATAGCCGGCCGGGTCGACGCGATGATCGCGGCAGGACTGGCCAACGAGGCGCGTTCCCTCATCGCCAGATTCGGAAGCGACGCCCCCGGGCTGAAAAGCATCGGATACGCCGAATGGGCCGAGCCGCATGCGGACGAGGCTTCCGTCAGAGAGGCGATCATCGCCCACACCCGGCAGTATGCGAAGCGGCAGGAGACCTGGTTCCGAAAAAGACCGGGCGGCGTGATGCACGATCTCGGACGTCGAGAAACATCCGCGGACATCATCAAACGAACAGGGGCATTCCTGGGCTGTTGAAACCCCCAGTGAAATTGCCGGTTTCATGCCGTCGGTGATATACTGCCTCAATAAACAGCCACATTATGCCGAAAGTCTGAGGAGACCGATATGTCGCTTTGTGCTCCGTTGTTTGCAGGCCAGGTTCTGAAAAATGTCCTGATCTGCATGCTGAATCTGTTCTTTTCTGTTTGGGTGTTCAAAAGCCACGGGGGAATGTGAAATCGCCCCAGCCGCGGAGGTGACGCAGTGCGGGAGGTTACGGATTTTGAGATCAGTGCCGGCATCAGACGTGAGTTATCCGGCCGGCGTATCGATCTCGGCAAACTAAAATTCGCCGTTTTGAACGGCGTCGTCACCTTTACCGGCGATCTGACTTTCATCGGGTTCGACAAGACTCCCGACGAAACAGCCATCGAGATAAAATTCATCGAATCCACGCTGCGTGCCCAGCGCGGCGTGAAAGAACTGAAATTCGAGTTCGAGAACTGGACGAAAAATGTTTTCGGCAAATGGGAATCGAAAGTCACCCCTGCCATGCCTGGCGCGGGCGGCGGTGAAGGGTTTCACTGCCCCGACTGTCATACGGTCTTCAAATTCTGTCCCTGTTGCGGAAAGCCCCTCGTCGCCGGTCTCCCTCACACCGGCCAGCAGCGCAGGCCCGTCACGACCGGCCCATCCCTGCTGAAACCGCTTCCGCGGAAGATCGAACCGCTGAAACCCACCCCGATCAAACCTGTCGAGCCGTTCAAACCCTCCGGTCCCTTTTCCCAGCCGACACCCGCCGGTACCGGGAAAGAAGCCGCGAGACCGGTTACACCCACTCAATTGAGGCCCCTCGGCCCGGCACAAGTGCCGTCGCCCCCAGGTGTTCAGGCCCCAATTAAGCCGCTGACACCCGTGCCGGCCCCCGATATCGGGAAGACGTCTCCTTTCATGCCCGTTCCGACCACCCCGAAACCGGATGCCGGCAGATTGACTCCTCTGAAACCCGCGCAGCATCCGTTCGTTCCGGAGAAGCTCACACCGGTGAAGCCAGTGCCGACACCTGTCCGGCCGGAGACTCCCGTCCACCCCGTCCCGACTGCTCCCATCGAGCTTCCCAAGACGGTCATCTCCCGGCCCGTGCCTTCCGTGACGCATCCGGAGCCTGAATTCGCCGTCCCACATCCCGTTTCCGAGAAATCACCCGTTCCGTCGGCAGAGCAGGAACTTCCCACCCTCAAGCCGGCCCCGGAACTACCTGCCGAACCCCCGCGCATCGCCGAGGCGCCGAAGCCCGTCCCTCCCGCCCATCCGCCAAAGCCCGCGAAGCCGGCTGCACCCACCGCACCGAAACCGAACGCGGAAGACGACTTCTTCGATATTTCGATGCTTCCTCCGATCAAACCGAAAACGCCTGACAGCCGGGCGAAACAGCCGCCCCCCCCCGCGACGGCGTCAGCCCCCAAAGCCCCTCCGG
>JAKJFL010000201.1:0-6185 GCA_022704935.1 Candidatus Rifleibacteriota bacterium | reverse complement strand
GAGGCCGGGAAGACCTATCTCGCCTTCATCAACCCGGATGGAACCGGCAAAGAGCGCATCACGCCGGCCTATTCCAATATCGTGTTCCCGAAACTGTGCGAGGTGAGCGACTGGATCGGCTTCACCAACAAGCTTCCCGACATGCGCTCAGAAGTGTATCTGCTCAGCCGAGATGGCAAGAAGATCAAGAAATTGTTCGAGGGAAGCGCGTTCGAAGGCTTCTCGCCCGACGGAAAGTTCATCATGTACTCGACCTGCGATAACGTCGCCGCACTCTATACCTACAGCATCGAGCAGAAAACGGCGGTCAAGATCTCCCAGGATCTCCGGGTGACGGCCGCCGACTGGTCCCCGAATGGCGAATGGATCGCCGTTTCCGTCCTGACGGACGACGGAACGAATGATCTGTACATGATCTCGACGATGGCCCAGGGAATCATCCGCCTGACCGATACCAAGGGTGTGAACGAGTCGTTTCCGTGCTTCACGAAAGACGGAAAAAACCTCGTCTTCATCTCCGACCGGTACGGCAGCAGCGAACTCGAATCCCTCGATCTGACCACGAAGGAACTCCATCGCCCGATTCTGAGCGGGCTATACCCGACCGTTGCGCCCGGCGACCGCTGGCTCGCCTACGAAAAGGGCGATCACGTGCATATCGCCCGCACGAACGGCCTCGACATCAAGGTGCTCGCGCAGGGGCGCACGCCGTCTTGGGTGAAGTGAGCGTCTCGTGATCAATCTCAAGCGGATCCTCGTTCCCGTCGATTTTTCCGATGGCTCCGCGCTTGCCCTGAACTACGGCGCGTCGTTCGCGCGGCAGTATGCCGCGGAAGTGCATCTCCTCCACGTGTTCGAAGAGGAATTCATGCCGCCGATGCCGATGGAAATGCCCATGACGCTTCCTGCCACCGGCGGGATACCCCAGCAGGACATCCACGAGCAGATGAGGCAGTTCGTGGGTGACGGCTGCAAGGATCTGTCGATCGTCACGACCGTTCTCGGAGGAAATGTAGCGGCGAATATTATAGAGTATGCTGCCGACAACAGGATCGATCTGATCATCATCGGTGCCCATGGCCGCTCCGGCATCCTGACGACCCTACTCGGCGACACGTCTTACGCCGTCACCAGGCAGGCTGACTGCCCGGTCCTGACCGTCAGACCCACCCAGCGCACCTTCATCGATCAGCCGGAGGCAGGCATCGGGCCGATGGCCGGAAGTGAGACGAAGGGCGGCTGAAACTGGTTCTATATACCTTGTAATAAAAAGAAGCGGGGCGATGAGCGCCCCGCTTCTTCATTCCGGACCTGAACGGTTCACTCTTGTTTTGGAACGGGTGAAACGAGTCTCGTGCGTGCCGACGCGATGACGTGCTCCATTTCCCCGAGAACACGGAACGGACTTTCGTGGGGAGCCACGGCGATATCGAGCTGATACCGGAGGCCGGAGGGCGCGACCCATGTCGTGAGCGGCGATACCAGAAACAGCCCAGTCAGGCCGGGAGCGAGGTCCATGAGAAAAAATCTGTCCCGGTGGGGGTTGGTGACGATGCGATGCCGCTCCGCGAGGGGGGGGAAGCGGCTCATCGATACGAGCGGGTTGTGCCCGATACTCCAGGAAATGTCGGATGAAACGGGCGGATGCTGAAGCGGCCATTCCCGTGCCGCCGTGACCGCGATCCCTTCTGCGGCAAGAAGTGCCGAGCCGCGAGTGTTGGCGACATTGAAGCACCAGTCCAGGCGGAATGAGTGTCGCGGAAGCCGCTTTGCCAGTTCGAAGGCTTCCCAGCCCATGCAGAGGAACTCCTGGTCGGGCAACAGGTCGAGTTCGCGTTCGAGGGCGTCTACCCGATTCCATGAGAGGACTGGCGCAAGCCAGTATCTGATCCTAGACGGATCGAGCGAGCCCGGCAGGGCGTGGCGGTCCTCGAAGGGCAGGATCCAGGCATCGGGGCCGATGTCACGATGCACCGGGAACCCGCGGTTGAAAAGTCTGATCATCAGCTGGGGTTGCGGGATCTGTGACGTTTTCAGCGAAGAGGAGGCGGGCGGCTTTGCCGAAATGGAAATGGACGCCGGCGTGTCGGTCTTCGCGACACAGGTAGGGGGAGGTAGGGATGCCAGTTTCGTCACGGCATCGACGAGACTGCGCTTCAGCCGTTTCAGGTCGCCGGGGGGAATGAACATCGCCGGGTCGAGGGCTTTGGTCACATGGCGCCGAGCAGCGAAAGTTTCGCCCAGCAGGCCGAATTTCTGAAGAAGCGGCCCCGATTCGAGACCGCGGCCACCGACGGCGTGCGTGAGCGGCGCCTCTGTCTCGAGACGGACGGGGCGGCCGTTGACGACTGTCTCGACGGCGAGAGGCTGCCCCTCGTGACCGGACCAGAAGAGATCGACCGGATACCGCTCCCAGTCCCTGTTCCAGCCTTTGAGCCAGGGTTCGTCATGCGCCGCGTCGGTGCGGCGGAGAACCGTGCCTGCCGGAAGCCCTGTCGGAAGCCCCCGGACGAGCTTGTGGCTCGATTTGCCGCCCGGCTCCATCCAGGTGATGCGGGCGCCGTTCCGGGCCCCGTCGGGAGTGTCCCAGGACAGACCGTCGCCGGGGCGGATCACGACGGACAGTTCGATTTCGACGAGCCCGCCCTTCGCAGGCCCGACGACCCGGCCGATCGTCTGGGCTTCGCGGCCGGGCTGTTCGGGGGTGTTCCATTCCTTCGACGGCGTTCCACGGAGAAAACCCTGGTGAAACGGGCGGCAGAACACCTCCGAAAGGGCGGCGGCGTGTTCTGCGCCCGGTGTTTCACCGTCGAGAACCCGGCGGTATGCCGAGACGACGCCGTAGACGTAATCCGGCCCTTTCATGCGCCCCTCGATCTTGAGAGAGGCGATACCCGCCCGGGCGAGCTCGGGCACGGCTTCGAGCAGCCGCAGGTCGCGTGGGCTGAAAAGCCAGTCGCCGGGCTTCCCCTCGCCGGCCGAATAGGCTTTCCTGCAGGGTTGGGCGCATGTGCCGCGGTTGCCGGAACGGGTTCCGAGAGCGGCGCTCCAGAAGCAGCGCCCCGAGATGCTGTAGCACATCGCGCCGTGGACGAATGTCTCGATCTCGAAGGGAACGCGGCCCGCCAGTTCCCGGATCTCTTCGAGCGAGGACTCGCGCGGCAGGATGATGCGTGTGATTCCGAGGCGCCGAAGAAGATCGAAACCGCCCGTGCCGCTCCATGCAGCTTGCGTGCTCAGATGACGCGGGATTGTGCTGCCGCGCCTGGCCAGAAGCGATGCCACGCCGAGGTCCTGGATGATCAGCGCATCCGGCTGGAGAACTTCGTAGTAGTCGAGCGCCTGTTCGAGAAGATGTTGTTCGTGGTCGAAGACGATGGTATTTAATGTTATATATAACTTGCGCTTCAGCGATGCCGTGACGTTGCGCGCCCAGCGCAGGGCCGTGTCGTCGAAGTTCGGGGCGAACGCGCGCGCGCCGAACCGCTTTCCGGCGAGGTAGACGGCGTCGGCTCCTGCCAGAAGGGCCGCCTTGAGACAACTCTGGTCGCCGGCGGGGGCGAGAAGTTCGATGCGAGCGGTATTCGTCATGATGCCCGGGACGCGAGATGGCGGAGCGCCAGAAGATAGCCGTCGAAGCCGAGGCCGGTGATGATGCCGGCGCAGACCGGTGCGATCATCGAACGGCTCCGGAACTCCTCGCGGGCGAAGATGTTGCTCAGGTGTACTTCGATCACCGGCACCGGAAGCGCGGCGACGCAGTCCCGGATCGAAACGCTCGTGTGGGTCAGGCCGCCCGGGTTGAGGATGACGCCGGCGAATCGACCGGGTTCCATCGCCGTCTGCAGCTTGTCGATGATGGCGCCTTCGTGGTTCGACTGGAACGATTCGATGCCGCAGCCGAGGGAGGCCGCTTCGGCGCCGAGCCGCGCTTCGAGATCGGCGAGGCCGGCGGAACCGTAGATCTCCGGCTCCCGCTTCCCCAGCAGGTTCATGTTCGGTCCGTTCACGATCAATATATATTTCAACGTATTTTCCTCCGGTCAGCGTGAGAGGGTCAGGTCAAGAATACCGTACATTCCCCGCAGCGTGCGAACGAGATCGTGACCACTCCTGATCTTCAGCAGATTCCGCCAGAGCCGTCCATGATGCCGGTAGAAGTTCGTCAAGAGGGATTTGAGCAGATGCTGCTGCCATGCGGCCGGGTGCTCGATGGAGAGCTCGTCCGCGATTGCAAGCAACGGGGCGGCGTCGTCGGGCAGCAGATCGACTGGGAGGCGGACTCCCACCGAGATGCCTTTCGAACGCAGATCGTTGCCGGCATCGACGAAGGGGTGCGTGACGTCGGGACTGCTGGACGAGGGGCGCAGCCAGACCCGCTGGAGAAGCGGGGAACTGCACAGGCGCGCCGCGGCGAGATCTTCCGGTCGGTCGAACGGAACGGAAAGCAGAAGCCCCTGTTCGCTTCCGATGTCGACCATCTGGTTCGCGCGGCTGCCCGGTAGATTCGGGGTTTCCAGCGAGATGTTGCCGAAGCCTGATCTTCTGAGCCAATGAAAGAGGTCCGCCAGATCGCCGCGCGTCGGAGAGCCGGCGGCCTCGCCGCTTCGATCGAGCAGCCCGAGCCAGGGCTGAAAGACGGAAACGGCCGGCAGGTAGACGGCTTTTTCGGCCGCGGCCGCGTAGCCGACATCCTGCCCGAGAGGCGCGGTGGGAACGGCCAGGGGCGTTCTCAGATCCGCTTCCAGCGTATCGATCGGCCCGTTCATGCCGCGAGGATCCTTGAGAAGCCACTCGCAGGCGACGCGGCCCGTTCCGCGAAGTGTGACATCCCAGCCTGTGCCCAGTTCCGTCGCCCGAGGGCCGCCGAGCACCAGCCGGGCCTGGGGAACCAGCTCCCTCAGCCGGTCCCGCATCATTTCCGCATCGATGCGCTGCCAGGCGAACGCCGCCGCCACGATGACTGCGGCAAACGGCTCCGCCCCGGAGGCGGGGATGTCGGCCGGCTCGGGAAGCCGTTCCTGGAGATCGAGGAGGATCGCCCGCCCCGGAAACGAGGCTGCCAGGCACGACAGGCCCAGAGGCGCCGGCCGGCCTGCGCCGCGCGCCAGACACCCGCATCGCACCTGGGCGCGCGACGAGGTGTGGATGAGAAGAAGTGTCGGCTCTGACATCGAGTCGACAGTGTACCACAATCGCTCTGAAAAGAAGCTGGTCAAACGGAAGAGCGGTTGGTAAAATGTGCGCCTATGAGAGCCGACGACGTTCTGAAATGCGTCAGACCCCGACAGTGGTCGAAAAATCTGATTCTCTTTGCGGGCCTTCTTTTCTCGGAAAAAGCCCTGCTGTTCCAGCCGGCTGCGTGGCTCTGGGCCTCCTGCGGCTTTTTCGTCTTCTGTCTGCTCTCCGGTTGCGTCTACATCATCAACGATCTCGTCGATATCGAACGTGACCGCCGACATCCCGAAAAATGCCGGCGACCGATCGCCGCCGGCCTCGTATCGGCGTCTCAGGCGAAAGTCCTGCTGGCCGTCCTTCTCACTGCCGCGTTCGGCGGTTCGTTTGCCCTGTCAGGCCTGTTCGCCGGCTCGGCCGCCGCCTACTTCGCCCTGAACCTCGCCTACAGCCTGAAACTCAAGCATGTCGTCCTGCTCGATGTCCTGTGCATCGCCATCGGATTCGTCCTGCGTGCCCAGGCCGGCATCGGAGCACTCCGGGTGATAGATAGCGGTATCTATATGTCGCACTGGCTTCTCCTCTGCACCCTGATGCTGGCCCTCTTCCTCGCTCTCGCCAAACGGCGCCAGGAGCTCGTGACGCTCACGGAAAACGCCGACCGGCATCGCATCTCACTTGCCGACTACACGCCCGCCTTCATCGACCAGATGATCTCGATCGTTTCGGCGACCACGGTGGTGAGCTACGCGCTTTACACCGTGAGCCAGGAAACCGTCGCGAAATTCGGAACGGACGGCCTCGTCCTGACCGTGCCGATCGTCCTCTACGGCATCTTCCGATACCTGTATCTGATCCACCTCCGCAGCCTTGGCGACAACCCCTCGGAACTCCTGCTTGCCGACAGGCCTCTTCAGCTGACGATTCTTCTCTGGGCGCTCGCCGTCGCCGCGATCATCCATTCAAAAGGCCTGATCGCCATTTCCACGCACTGAAGGAGCGAGCATGAA